>CANEUJ010000045.1 GCA_947441745.1 Neisseriaceae bacterium
ATCATGGGTTACCCACGACTGGATCAAAAAAGCTATTTTACTTTCATTTCGCCTAAATCAAAATAAAACCATTGATGTTGGATGGACCAAGTTTCACGACAAAATAGATCTAAAATTTGATAGCTACTCTAATGAAATGTTTGCACAAGAGTCACTTCGCGTAGTACCACACGCCATTGTCAGAAAAGGTGCTCATATTGGTAAAAATACAATTTTAATGCCAAGTTTTGTAAATATTGGTGCTTATGTTGGTGATAACACCATGGTTGACACGTGGAGTACAGTTGGCTCATGTGCTCAAATTGGTAATAATGTACATTTGTCTGGTGGCGTTGGAATTGGTGGAGTATTAGAGCCACTTCAAGCTAACCCCACCATTATCGAAGATAACTGCTTCATTGGTGCTCGTAGTGAAGTCGTAGAGGGTGTTATCATCGAAAAAGGCTCTGTTCTTAGTATGGGGGTATTTATCAGTCAATCTACAGCAATTTATGATAGAGAAACTAAAAAAATCAGCTACGGACGTGTCCCTGCATACTCAGTAGTAGTACCAGGTAGTATACCAAGTAAAGATGGCAGTCATTCATTATATGCTGCGATTATCGTCAAAAAAGTAGATGAGAAAACACGTTCTAAAGTATCTATTAATGAGTTACTTCGCGACTAATGATAAATATTATAGTTTACAAGCACCAAGTGCTTGTAAAAAACACCGATAATTCTATTACCTTACCAGATACTGTATCTGGTATAAGTAATATTCTTATTCCAATTTATGTGTCTGACAATCATTTTGTAGCTACAATTAATGACACCATCAATATAAATTTAGGTGAATTTTATTTTATTGGATTACGCCAAGCTCTTAGTCATTTTAATATTGAATTAGCTAAACAAATTGTCTATTATCAGCAACTAAATGAATATTACCTCACCCATAAATTTTGTGGACGCTGTGGAGCTAAAACAATCTTACGAGCTATTAATAAATTTGTCTATTGTGAAAGCTGTAATAGCGAAAACTATCCGCATATAGCACCATCAATTATAGTCCGCATTCATAAAGAAGATAAAATCTTAATGGCACGTGGGGTAAACTTTCCACCTGAATCTTATAGTTTAATTGCGGGGTTTGTTGAAATTGGTGAATCATTAGAAGAAGCGGTTAAAAGAGAAACCCTCGAAGAGATAGGTCTTGAGATTGACAGCCTCAACTACTGGGGATCTCAAAGCTGGCCATATCCAAGTAACTCACTAATGATTGGTTATACCGCAAAATACAAATCAGGAGAAATAAAGCTAGATACTACAGAAATTGAGGCAGCTGATTTTTATAGAGCAACTGAAATTCCAGGGCGACCTTCGACTAACTTTAGTATAGCAAGTCGAATGATTGATGAATTTTATAATAATCAGAAAATTTAATATAGAGCATATAAAACCTTAATATTATACACTCTAGATTCATATCTTAGCGACGCATCGCATCAAAAAATTCATTATTATTTTTAGTTTCTTTTAGCTTATCTGAAATAAACTCGATAGCTTCAACTGATTGCATTGTTGCCATGATTTTTCTTAAAATCCATATTTTTTGCAATTGGTCTTTAGATAATAAAAGCTCTTCACGCCTTGTACCAGATCTAAGAATATCGATAGCTGGATAAATACGGCGTTGTGAGATCTCACGATCTAAGTGTAGCTCCATATTACCAGTACTTTTAAACTCTTCAAAAATTACATCATCCATACGAGAACCAGTTTCGATTAATGCTGTTGCAATAATAGTAAGTGATCCGCCCTCCTCGATATTTCTAGCCGCACCAAAAAAGCGTTTTGGTCGGTGTAGTGCATTAGCATCAACTCCACCTGACAAAACCTTACCTGAAGCTGGTGATATAGTGTTGTATGCACGAGCTAGACGAGTAATTGAATCAAGTAAGATTATAACATCACGCTTATGTTCAACCAAGCGTTTTGCTTTTTCCATCACCATTTCCGCTACTTGAACATGTCTATTTGCAGGTTCATCAAAAGTTGAAGCCACCACCTCACCTTTAACTGAACGCTGCATTTCTGTTACTTCCTCTGGACGTTCATCAATCAGTAATACTATTAGTTCAGCATCAGGATGATTTGCAGTAATAGAATGAGCAATTTGTTGCAACATAACTGTTTTACCTGATTTTGGAGGCGCTACTATTAAAGCTCGTTGACCTTTACCAATTGGTGCAACCAAATCAACAATACGTCCAGTTAGTGCCTCATCACCTTTGATATCCCGCTCTAAATGTAATTGTTGGTCTGGAAATAATGGAGTTAAATTTTCAAATAATATCTTATGTTTATTTGTTTCTGGTTCATTGTTGTTTATCTTATCAACCCGAACAAGAGCAAAATATTTTTCTCCTTCTTTGGGCATTCTAATTTCACCATCTACAGTATCACCAGTTTGTAAATTAAACCTTCTAATTTGGCTTGGGCTTATATATATGTCATCATGACTAGCAAGGTATGAGGTATCTGGAGAGCGTAAAAACCCAAAACCATCGGGAAGCACTTCAAGCACTCCATTACCATAAATATTTTCACCAGCTTCGGCACGTTTTCGTAGAATTGAAAATATAATATCATGCTTACGTAGGCGGCTTGCACCCTCAATATTAAGACTTGAAGCCATTTCCAATAATTCTGCAACATGCAGATCTTTAATTTCAATTAAATGCATATAATAAGACCATCACTAAAATTTGTTATTTAATAACCCAGTATAACTAACTAGACATAGAGCACAAAACATTGATTTTTATTAGACTAGGAGATATGTGTGAATCACACTATTAATTTATCCACTCGCTCTAGACTACACGAGTGGAGATATTGTAACTTATGTTATATATTGCTGTCAATAAAAGTAGTAAGCTGACTTTTTGGAAGGTTGCCTACCTTAGTACCAACTACTTCTCCATTTTTAAATAATAATAAAGTCGGTATGCCTCTAACACCGTATTGAGCTGCAGTTACACTGCTATCATCAACATTAACTTTAACAACTTTTACTTTACCTTGATATTCATTTGAAATATCATCAAGAATTGGCGATAACATGCGACATGGACCACACCATTCAGCCCAAAAATCTACCAATACAGGAACTTCTGACTTAAGTGCATCGCTTTCAAACGAATCGTCAGTTGCATAAACTACATTACTCATTAACTTATTACACCTTTAAAAAGAAAACACCGAAATTATACTATAAAACTCATCCTCTAGGTTAAAATTTACAAAAATCACCAATTTCTTTACATCAGCATTAAACAAGCTATCTATACTTCTAAGCTCAGAATGTCTTTGATATCCAAATAAACTTCGTTATTGCTTTTGTCCAAAAACACCAGCTGATTTTCATGTACTCTTAAACACTTATTATCCAAAATAACTTCATTAAAAGCAACTGATTTTAGCTGGTATCTAATATCCCAAATATTTATAGATTCATTGATATCAAGCCCCTTCACAAGCTTAATTTCTGACGTAGAACAGTATAAAACATTGACTAAGGTTATCGTTTTGTCTTCTGGTGTTATCAAGATAATATTTGTACCAGATATACTATAATATAGCTCTCGCACATTCAATTGAACAAGTGCTTTTATATTGCTCTCAAATGTTATATGTAATGATTTATAAGATTTTGTATCAATATTTATAGATGATGTTATATTTTTCATTTTTTTAACTAAAACAGTACATTCAGTGTCTTTCATAATCTTAATATCAGAAGTATTCAAATTAACATTGTAAAAATACGTGCATTTCTTATCATCTATAATCGTATATAGATTCTCATAATAATCACCAAAAACTTCTTCTATATACTCGGCTTTTGGTAATTTATTATCAATGCTAAAATCAACCATGGATTTATATTGTTCATGTCCATAGGTAAAATTCAAACTCATTGATAATCCTTTGTCAAGACTTTCTATAGTTATGTCAAACAAATCTAATAAACCACTGAAGTCATCTAATAAACTGGTAAATAAAACACTATCAGACTCTGGAGTGTTCAAAAGATTTAGTACCTTATTAAATACATGATAATATCTTGATTCTCGAGGATGCTTATTTAAAACATTAATCTGAACTTCTATCGGTATTAAATTAGCATTTGCTTTATTTATCTTTTCGCGAACATAGTACTCTTCGTCTGCATTTTTTCCATAACGTAATATTTCTCCAGAGATTACTTTAGAATCCCTCAAGCTAGATTTAATATCAAATACTAAATTTGATTGATTTTTGCTACTGTCTATTAGATTTAAAGTGATGTATTTAACCTCAGAGTTTGCATCAAAAGAAAAAGCGTCACTAATACGAAGAACCTTTTCAACAGCTCCAGGGTATCTATATAAATCACTTAATATACTATCATATATACCTGCATTAACTACTTCAATATTAATGATACATGTTACCAATCTTCCATCCACAATATTATGCAAATACTGCCCTTTAATATCAATATCGACAAAGTTTGTTATAACCATTGGCACCCCAGTTATTTTATCTATAACTAAATCAGAGCCATTAGTGTTTAAAATATTACCTTTTACAGAATTACAGAAAAGATAATTATTTTTCGAAGATTCTAAATAAATCTCATAAAGTGTATTGATTTCAGGATAATCTTTTTTAATCATATTTACTAACGGATTCTTTACATAAGGCATCATTGCTGTCAATATACCTTCTCTAACTGGTTGAATCTGAAGTTGATAAAATAGGCTCTGCTCCTTTTGTAAATACCTCATAAGCTCTTTATCTGTATTTGGATGTGCTAAACTCAATAATAACTGATTACCACTCCAATAAAAACCTGGAAAACCATTGTGTCTTATTAAAATTGGGTGCGGTACTATAAAAATTTTAGATATCGCATTAATGGCACCCTTAATATCTTTAATTTTTTTGTCATTAATTACACTAATATATTCTTCATTAAATGTCATATTGTGTAAAACCAATTTATTATTTATAATATCTACTTCAAATAATATCTCTGAAATTACTTGCTGTTTAAAATCAATCTTAAATATTATTTGTCCATGGATTTGTTTAATTTTTATATGCTGATTTCCAATACTAATTGCATTTAAACTTAAAGTTACTGGTAATTCAAGCAATTGACTTAAGTTAATAACTTGTTTCGAAATATTAAACACCCAGATTTCATCTTTAATCTTATCTACGTCAGCAATACTATTAATCTCTAGACTTACAGGTTTACTAGGTAGAATAATTACATACCCACTACCTGAACCTTGGAATGAATAATATAAAAACTTACTATCATCAACACTTTCAGGGCTAATTAGAAAACTATAGCTATTAGAGTCTAGCTCAATATTTACTTTAGTATAAACATACTCGACTGTAATATTTCTGACATCTGCTGGTTTTAGCGTTATACTATTATCGCTATTATATTTTTTACATTTACAAATTGGGCTAAATACAAGGCTAGATTTATTAGGATATTTATCAGGATATTCTGATATTAGAAAATTTTTAATTTTTACACCACCAAATATCTCCTCATCTGTAAAAATATGTTTATCAGAATTATCAGTATCAAGGACTTGATTAACTTGGTGTTCTGTAGTTCCAAATCCTTGATGCAATATTTGTTGTGCTTTACCTGGTAAGACAACTAAATCATCTTTATTTATTATAAATTCTTCTTCTATTCGCCCTTTTTTCATTATATTTTTTAGCATGGGTTTATATAAAGAAACCTTACCAACGACCCGATTCCAGCCACGAGTTTCCTGCAAAAAACCAGCACCTACACTCGGATCATCATAATCCCAATAAGAGTACAACTCAGGCCAAAAACTTCTTCTCATATCATCAAATAATATATCTCCTGGAGTTATGACAACATTTTGATTAGTAATTTTAATATTTTTAATCACTAAGCTTGGTTCAAAACGGACTACTTTATCATTGCTCCTGGATATTATTTTAGATTTATGACTATTAATAGCCTCTAGTTTACCTCCAGCATAATATAGCTTAGCAAGAGAACTTTTATATTTAATGTCATAATCTTGAACGGCTTCCTTCTTGGTATAGCCTATTATGTTAAAAGCATCCAAAACATCTCCGACTGGCTCTAAAAACTTAAAAACAGAAGATAATAAGACATCAGAAGCTAAACCTGTAATTTTTAAAACAGCTATAGCCTGCCCAATTAATGCAAGCACTGCTCCAGAAGCTCCTAATACTAGATTAGTAATTATTTCCACTTGTTCCTCAAGAGTTGCATCAGCTAACGCTATACTTAACGTAGTAACATTAATAACATCAAATACTGGAGCTATAACTGATAATCCACGAGACCAATTATTAAGCATACTTAATAATTGTTCGGCGTCTGCCATATAAGAGATTTGTACAACTTTAGAGGCTAGTTCAACAGTTCCTAAAGATATTTGTGTTATTTGTGAGACTATTGATAATTTTGTTGCAGCATTTAAGCCATCGAGATCTTCAGAAGACAATGTTTTTGCAGTACCAATTATCCCAGATAAAGTACAGTAAACATTAAAGCTCTCATTAAAACCTTTAACGGAACCATGCATTTCATATCTTGGTGCAAATTTTCCTGTAGTAGGATCAAAAGTAAAATTTTCTTTTATATAACTAGCAATATCTTGGACTTTTTTACTTAATTCTTTTATTGAGGAGCTTTCTACTTCAACTCCATCTGATCTAGCACCATTTTTATCGATATACTCAAAACTAATTTTGCTACCTTCAATGTCTTTGACACTTTGAAAATCTATAATCCAACCGTATTCTAAAGGGATATATTTACCTATATCTTCATTTGCATCTACAATAAGTTGTGCTATTCTAGACTTTTCCAAAAGGCTGTTTTGTGCTTTTGTCATATTTTCTATAACAATACTATCATCTTTATTTGCAGTATAAGCATCAGTTTTAATCTTCTTTATTAAATTATCAAAACCATGTTTTATAGTTTTTATTTCACCACCTTTAGTACTTTTTAGAACAACAATGCTCTTCCCCATTTTCCTCTATAGCCTTTCATGCTTACTGAAACTCATTATATATAATAATGACTTATTAATAGGCGATATTGTAAGATAATATAAAATCTGATAAAACCCCATAAGGATAGGGTGGTATATTTATAGCGTATCAAATATAAATTACATTAATTAAAATTTATACAATTAGTTTAAGATGATATAATAATTACTAGGTCTAAATAATTTTTGATTATAAAAAAGTTTAATATTTTACTCTAGGACGCTACTCATGTATATAGATAATTATGATTTCGCAACTCGTAGCATGACACTTGAACAAAGTGTTGAGACTGCAACCCTAAAACGTGCTTTAGAGTTGTATGAAGGGCTAAAAGGTCAACTAACTGTAAAAATATCTGGTGAAGTATTAGACAAACCTATACTTAATGTTTTAATATATGGTAAAATATCCACCTTATGTCAGATATGCCTTGATCATGTTGAGATAGATATCAGTCATAATAATATAGTTCCGATTTTTAAAAATGAGTCGCAATTAGATGAAGCACTATTTGGGGACAATGCGGAATATACCGATGGTATACTCGCAGATCCTGAATTTAACGTGCTTGATTTTATTGAAGATGAAGTAATCATGCTTCTACCCGTAGCTCCTAGGCACAAGACGTGTAAATACGTCTCTGCTCCAGAAATACGCAATAATTCTTTTGAAATATTAAAGAAGCATTAATTTTAAGGTTATTAATAATGGCAGTTCAACAAAATAAAAAATCCCCTTCAAAACGTGGCATGCGTCGTGCCCATGATTTTCTAACTACTCCTGGTATAGCTCTTGAGCCTACTACTGGTGAAATACATTTACGTCACCATATTAGCCCAAACGGTGTTTATCGTGGTAAAAAAATCATTAAAACAAAAGATGAATAATTAATAATCTTTAAGGGATTATGATATGGCTATTGTATTATCAGTAGATATGATGGGCGGTGACCACGGAGTGAACGTAACTGTTCCTGCGTGTCTCAATTTCCTTAAAGATAATTTAGAAGTCAGGCTAATTTTGGTTGGTGACCGCGATACTATATATAGACATATCGGAGAGAAGCTATCTTTATTTAGTGATAGAATAGAAATAATCCATTCTTCCGAAATTGTAGGAATGGATGAAGCACCACAAAACGCAATGCGTAATAAAAAAGACTCATCAATGCGTGTGGCTATTAATCAGCTAAAAAACGACAAAGCACATGCTATTGTATCATCGGGCAATACAGGGGCACTAATGGCTATCAGTCGTTATGTTCTTCGCACCATAAAAGGCATTGATAGACCCGCAATTGCAAAATTAATGCCTACCATCAAAGGTGATGTTTGCGTTCTTGATTTGGGTGCTAATGTCGAATCAACCCCTGAACATTTACTTCAATTTGGCATCATGGGTTCCCAGCTTATGCGTGCAGTTACTAGAAAACCAAACCCTAGTGTTGGTATACTTAATATTGGTAGCGAAGATATCAAAGGACACGAAGGGATCAAAAAAGCTGCAGAATTGCTCAAAAAAAGCAGTCTAAATTTCTATGGTAACGTAGAAGGTGATGATATAAACAAAGGCACCGTTGACGTAGTTGTATGCGATGGCTTCACAGGTAATATCGCACTTAAAACCATGGAAGGAGTTGCGAAAATGATCAGCTATTTCCTAAAAGAAGAATTCACCTCTTCAACCATGTCCAAATTAATGGCACTAGCTGCATACCCAGTACTTCAAAAAGTAAAAGCACGACTAGATCCACGTAAGTATAATGGTGCGGTATTACTAGGTCTAAATGGGCTAGTTATTAAAAGCCATGGTGGAGCTGATGAGATAGCTTTTTATTATGCACTAGAACAAGCATACCATGAAGTAAATGCAGGTGTAATAAGTTTATTAAAAGAATTTTTAAATCAAAATCAAGAATTGCTTCATGAAAAAGAAGTCCACAGTCTAGCAGAATTTAAAGAATTAAACATGCTATAGCACTGAGTTTTATATAAGGTCTATAATCATAATGCAGTATTCAAAAATAATTTCAACTGGTAGCTACCTACCCCAAAAAATCCTGAGTAACAAAGAACTTGAAACAATGGTTGATACAACTGACGAATGGATTGTATCTCGAAGTGGTATTAAAGAACGTAGAATAGTAGCTGATGGCGAAAAAACTAGTGATATGGCTTATAACGCTGCAATTAATGCTATTACTAGTGCTAATTATGATAAATCAAAAATTGACTTGATACTAGTTGCAACTTCAACTGCCGATATGATATTTCCAGCCACTGGGTGTATTTTACAAAATCGCTTAGGGCTATCAAATATACCTGCATTTGATTTACAAGCCGCATGTGCTGGGTTTTTATATGGCATACATACTGCTGATGCTTATATTAGAAGTGGTTTAGCAAAATCAATACTTCTTATTGGGGTTGATACGATTTCAAGATTTATTGATTTTACTGATAGAAACACCTGCGTGTTATTTGGTGATGGTGCTGGAGCTATTATTATAGAAGCAAGTACTGAAGAAGGTATTATAGCTAGCGAACTTCATGCTGATGGCTCTGGTGAGAAGCAACTTAGTGTAAATAGTCATATTTATAATGGAGTTATCAAAGGTATGCCTTATATTCAAATGGATGGTAAAGCCGTTTTTAAAATGGCAGTTAAAAATCTTGCATCAGTTGCAACAAGCGTACTTAATAAAGCAGGATATACTTGTAGTCAAGTGGATTGGCTAATACCGCATCAAGCAAATCTTAGAATTATTGAGTCTACAGCAAGCCATTTAGGAATACCTATGGATAAGGTTATTGTATCAGTGAACAGACATGGTAATACTTCTGCCGCATCTGTACCACTGGCATTTGACGAAGCTGTCAAATCCGGCAAAATTAAACGTGGGGATTTAATTATGTTAGAGGGGGTTGGTGCAGGATATACTTGGGGCGCAAGCCTTATTCGCTATTAGCATCTTACAGCATCATGCAAAAACTTATAACCATCATTGGCGGTCGCGGTCAAATGGGGCGACTGTTTACCAAACTTTGGCAACAACAAGGATTTAAAGTACAATCACTAGAGAAAAATGATTGGGATAATGCAAACACGCTTTTAACAAAATCTGATCTTGTGGTTATCTGTGTACCAATAAATACTACTATTAATATCATCAATCAAGCTGCCCCCTATTTAAAAGAATCTACTATATTAGCTGACTTTACTAGTATTAAAACCGCCCCTATTGAAGCCATGCTAAACTCACATACTGGTGCAGTGCTTGGACTTCACCCAATGTTTGGGGCAACTATAGAAAACCCTGACAAACAAATAATAATAAACTGTGGGGGACGTGGTGATTATCGGTGGGTAATTAACAGTATAAACAAAATGGGGTTTATGATAACTGATATGGATGCTAAAACTCACGATACTGCAATGGATTTCATTCAAGGGATTGAGCATTTTTCGACTTTTGTTTTAGGTTCATTTCTTCATACTAATAACAAACATCCAGATAACCTATATACTCTAGCAAGTCCAATTTATCAAACAAAGCTCGCTCTAATGGGGCGAATTTTTGATCAAGATGCCTCTTTGTATGCAGATATTATTGCATCTGATAGAACTAGGCTTGATAAAATTGAAGAATATAGTAAATACTTTAGTAGTTGGATTGCCAAACTAAAGCTGGGTAAGCATGATGACTTTATAGATGAGTTTACGGCAACTCGTAAATGGATGGGTGAATTTACTCACCAGTCACAAATTGCAACTGATGAATTTTTAGAAAACTTCCCCCATAAGTATACTAAAACTTAGTGTATCGATAGATTTTTTAGTAAAGGATTAACTGCTTGCTGGTTCATTCTGGCTTCATCAGCAGTTCTAACCACAAAAAATATAGCTGTTAGAGCATCACATAACCCACTAAATGGTAAAGTATATTCTTGATCTTCTAATGTTTGAAGAAATGTATTACCACCTTCATCATTTTCCCACATATCATCAAGATCTAAGCATAAATCATTATAATCATTAAGAACATCAGGTGCAAATATATCTTGTGAGTTTACTTCTTTTGCTAATAATATCAAAGCACTACAAATTGTAATTAGAGCTGGGAAAAATACTTCATCCAAAAGTTTTTCATCTTTGCAGTATTCAGTAACATCAGAACCAATCACAACAAATCCACTTAGGTAACCATAAAGCCACACAAATAAATTACGCTTTTCTTGGATTGTTAAATCATCAGAAGC
>CANEUJ010000046.1 GCA_947441745.1 Neisseriaceae bacterium
ATTTTAAAAATCGTGAATACCTCCCTAATCCAAGAGTAAAAAATAAGGTTAGAGTGATATAAAAAAACAAAAACCCATAATTTAGATTATGACTTTTAATGATTAAAACCTAAATAATCTAACTAGACAAATTAGCCAAAGAACTGGATCAAATAAATAATCCCAGAGGTTATGTGAAGATTCACATTTGAAATAGAAACATAAAAGAGCTACTAACCAAAGCAATGAATAACGCCTTGCACTAAACCATAAGAATAATTCAATTATGCCTAAAACCAACATAAATAATGGACTTGGAAAATATCCCATATCATAAATATCAACGCGAATAAAACCAAGATATGAACTATATAAAACACACCCAAGCATAACAACTATAAAAGCAAAACTATAGTTTGGAGCTTTATTATAACGCATAACTGGTGGTTCGAATTCACCAACACTTATTTGATCATTAAATAAATTATTTCGTAACACCAACAGCAATATCAACAATGTGGTTATACTTAAATCTGCAATAACACCCCGAAGTAATTCAACTAGCGTCAAACTTTTGTATATAGGAATAAAAACCACTATTACAAAGGCAACAAATGTAATAACAAAACGTAAAAACCTCATCTTAGCTTGTATTACAGGTATATCTCTATTATTCCCTCTTAATCCAAACAATACAGACAAAAAAACATTTATCAAAATGCTAATTAACAATCCGCCAGTAACTGTTGTAATTAAGTTATTATTCATTATTTAATTCACCAACTTTCTGTTCAAGCCATGCTTTATTAAACCTTACATGCTTAATATTTTTACGCTTCCAGGTATATACTATATCAACTATATCACCATGTACCTGAATACTAGGATAAGAAAACTCCTTACCAAAAGCATCTTCAAGTAAATACACTTCAGTCCATTTAACTCCATCATTTGAAACAGCTAAAGACAACTTGTCTCGTTTACTAGGATTATGTACCATTAGATATTTATTTTTATCAACTTGTGCAACAGCTATTGATGAATCGTAATTAGTTAGATTGGTTGCCTTTGGTTCTGACCAAGTAACTCCGCCATCTTTTGTGACTTCATAGTATAGATGGGTATCATATTTACGGTGAGTGCGCAAATAAGCATAAGCTTCAAGAGCTGATATAGGAAGAATAGATGGCTGAAGTAATCCAATATCATAATTTAGACGTGTTTGATTAATAAAATTACCATCTTTATCAAATCTGAGTATTTCTGGATATTTACGTATCAATTCATGATAAACTGGTAAATAAAATCCACCATCACTTAAAGTAACAGCACTAGTTCGAGCTAAGGTGCTAATATTTAAAATCGGACTTAAAACAAGCCTCTCACTCTTAACCCATGTTTTGCCATTATCATAAGAGATATAATGAGTTAATCCACTTCCAGACCAACCACCAACTCCAACTGATACTACAAATATATGAATATTCCCATTAGTGCTTCGATAAACAACTGGATTCCCAACTTTTTTAGTAAAGCGACGAGTATCATTCAAAATTTGCGTTGGTGATATTACTTCAGTAACAACACCCCATCTCCCTCCATCATATACTGATTGCCATATCTTTACGTCGGAAGCACCTTCACGACTACCAGCAAACCAAAAAGTAATTAGCTTAGCATCTGGTAAAACCTCAAGAGTTGAAGCATGAGCTACAGGCAATGATTCTGGAATCAATTCAGAAGTAAATAAAACCTCATCATTGTTGGCATCTTCATCTATTGACTCAGATAATAGATTATAATTTCCAACTTCAGAAAAAGTTGGACTTTTTGGATGGTGTGCTTTATGTAATATTAAAAATGTAATAGCAATATAAGACACTATAAATAATAAAAATGCTGTTTTAGTAAAACTGCTATTATTATTTTTGTAGCGCATAAATACGCTCAACTAAACCAATAACATTATACATTTCACCTAAAGCAAATCTTGAAGGCTCTAATACAATTTGACGATAAAGCTCAGGATGGTATGGTGATGCACCAACTGTTGCTAGAGTTGCAACTTCGCGTTCAAAAACATCTTGTTTAATCTTATTAAATTTAGTAGCATTATCTTCACTAAGAAAGTCACTTATAACTATTTCATCAAGCGATTTACCACCAAGTTTGACAAAACCATTATCACTCATAATTGATAAAGTGCATTCTAGGTTTTTGGGCTCTGCAGCAATTGAAATCTCCATAGAGCCACCATAGCTACCAAAGTCAAATAAAGAATATATAGTGTCATTAACATCAGTTGCCATAAATTTGGTATTAAAAAAACTAGCACTTATAACTTTTGGAACACCTAAAAGAAACTGTAACGTATCTAAGTAATGTACCCCAAATTCGCGGAGTATACCGCCACCTGTTGCCATACTGCCTCTCCAGCCTGTGAAGTAATTTAGAGGGCGTTGCCATCTTTGTACCAATGACACTCCATGAATATTTCCCAAAAGACCCTCTGCTATGGCACGCTTAGTGATAATAACTGCAGGATTTAACCTAACTTGTAATACCCCAAAAATATTAACGCCATTTTGCTTAGCTAGTTGTTCAAGTTCTTTTAGCTCACTTCCCAAAAAAGTAGCAGGTTTTTCTAATATCACGTGCTTTTTATTAGTTAAAGCTTTTATTGCTTGAGAATAATGAAGATTATTGGGGGTTAAAATTATTACACAGTTTATACCAGGGTCTATATAAACATCATCTTCTGATGCATAAGCACGTACATTTAGTTCTTTAGTGTATTTATCTTGAAGTTCAATTTTTGGGTCATATAATCCAATTAACTTATAATATTCAGGATTATTTTGAATTGCTGATAAATGGCGACCAAATATGGCACCACAACCAAGTACTGCAATATTATATTTTTGCATAGCTTATCCTTCAGTTTAATCTAAATAAATAATTACTTATTTGGTATACTAATTTTCTTTTTTTCACTTTGACGATATATTACTAATAATTTCCCGATATGCTGCACTAATTCACAAGAGGATTTTTGACAAATTTCATCTATCATTTTGATACGAGCATCTCTCTCATCACCAAAAATTCGAATTTTTAGTAGTTCATGTGCCTTGAGATTTACTTCAATTTCTTTTATAACTGAATTAGTTAATCCTTTATCTCCGATTCTAACTAACGGTTCCAGATCATGAGCTAAGCCCTTTAAGTACTGTTTTTGTTTTACATTTAACATTATATGCCTTTTATATTAATTTTTATTAGCTGTTATACACTCTTTTATGATACTAGCTGTAGAAGTATCTGTAGTTGATACTTTTTCTAATAGTATGTCGTTTAATATACCCTTTGCCAATTGCTTACCAAGCTCTACTCCCCACTGGTCAAATGAATCAATATTCCAGATTATACCTTGAACAAATGTTTTATGTTCATATAAAGCAATTAAATTCCCAAGATAATACGGAGATATTTCAGGTAGCAAGATCATGTTTGTTGGACGATTACCATGAAACTCTTTATGCTTGGACAAAAATTCCGCCCTTTCAAGAGATTCACCACTTGCTAATAATTCAGACTTAGCTTGTAGCGAAGTTTTACCAACCATAAAAGCTTGTGCCTGAGCAATAGCATTAGATTGTAAAATCTGGTTATGAAGCCTATCACTAAATTTATCAGACAATGCAAAGATTATATCCATCGGATAAATACTGGTGCCTTGGTGTAAAAGCTGATAGTATGCATGTTGTCCATTAATTCCACTATCACCCCAAATAACTGGACAGGTTTTATACCCTAGTAAGTCACCATTTTTATCTACGGATTTGCCATTACTTTCCATCTCAAGTTGTTGTATATATGCTGGAAACCTTGTAAGGCGTGTATTATATGGCGAAATAACTTGAGTGGTATACTCATAAAAATTAATATACCAAAGGCTAATTAGTGCAAGCATAACTGGCATATTTTGTTTCAAATTAGTGGTTTCTACAAAATGCTTATCCATATCCCTGGCACCATTAAGCATCTCACTAAAATTATCATAGCCAATATATAGTATTATAGACAAACCAATTGACGACCATAAACTATAACGTCCACCAACAAAATCCCAAAATGGGAACATATTATCAGGACTAATCCCAAATGTACTTACTGCCTCAATATTAGTTGAAGAAGCAACAAAATGATATTGTATCGCACTTAGGTTATTTGCAGTATTATCCAAAAACCATTTTCTAGCAGTCATAGCATTTGTCATTGTTTCTTGAGTACTAAATGTCTTTGAAGCAATTACAAATAAAGTGGTTTCTGGATTAAGGGTTGCTAATGTATCTAATATCTGATAACCATCTACACTTGAAATAAAATGAATATTTAGATTGTTTTTACGATATGGTTTTAGTGCTTGGCACACAAGTACTGGCCCTAAATCAGAACCTCCAATACCAATATTAACTATATCAGTGATTTTTTTACCACTAAAACCAGTATGGCTAGCATTATGTATTTTTACACTAAAGTCGTGCATTCTAGACAATACATTTTGTATATCTTCTGCGATATTAACACCATCAACTAATATAGCTTTATCTTTAGATCTTAGAGCTGTATGAAGTACCGCACGATTTTCAGTATTATTAATTTTTTCACCACTAAACATAGCTTCTATTTGACTTGCCAAGCCAGACTCAGATGCTAGTTTTGTTAATAGAGATATAGTCACATCATTAATATTATTTTTAGAAAAATCAAATTTTAGAGCATTAGCCTCAAGAGTATACTTTGAAGCTCTATCGCTATCATTATTAAACAAATCAAGTAATGTAAACTTACTAATTTGTTTATAATGATCTTTAAGATCATTATATATTTGTGTATTTAGCATATCCCCCCCTTAAACTATAATCGCCACAAAATAAAACCACGTGCTTTAATATCATCTTTTGGCAAGATTGATTTTACATCAAGAACAACTCCGCCAGGCTTTACATTTTTTAATAATTCATCAAGTCCCATTTTTGTATATGCTATATGTGCTACAGCAAGAACTAACAAGTCAACTTTGGGTAAATTCTCCCACGATGTTAAAGTAACACCATACTCTTTTTGAGCTTCAAGATTATCAGCCATAGCATCATGAACAGTAACATCTACATTATAATCTTTTAATTCATTTACTATGTCGATTATTTTTGAATTACGTAAATCAGGACAATCTTCTTTAAATGTTAACCCTACTACTGTAGCAGCTATATTTTGCATAGAATGACCTGATTGAATAAGTAATTTCACACCTTTACGAGCTACAAACCGTCCCATATTATCATTAATTCTACGTCCTGCTTGGATTACTTGTGGAATATACCCCATTAATTCTGCTTTATAAGTAAGATAATATGGATCAACTCCAATACAGTGCCCACCAACTAGTCCAGGACGAAACGGTAAGAAATTCCATTTAGTACCTGCGGCTTCTAGTACCTCAATAGTATCAATTCCCATACGATCAAATATAAGTGCCAATTCATTCATTAAAGCGATATTTAAATCTCGTTGCGTATTTTCAATTACTTTTGCAGCTTCAGCAACCTTTATACTGGGAGCTTTATGCACTCCAGCTGTTACAACACTACTATATACCTGAGCTACTGTATCAAGACTTTCTTTATCACTACCTGATACTATTTTAAGAATTGTAGTAAAAGTTCTTTTTTTATCACCTGGGTTAATTCGTTCAGGTGAATAACCAACTTTAAAATCTTCACCACATTTCAAGCCTGAAATCTTTTCAAGTATCGGCACGCAGTATTCCTCGGTAACGCCAGGATATACAGTTGATTCATAAACAACTATATCACCTTTTTTCAGCACTTTACCAATAGTGACAGATACACTTTCAAGAGGACTCAAATCAGGACGCTTCGCGTCATCAACAGGAGTCGGTACCGCTACTATATGAAAATCAGCTAAACGAAGATCATCGAGGCTATCAGAATACAAAACATTTGATTTCTGAAGCATCTCACTCGTAACTTCACCAGTACGATCAATGCCACTTTTTAATTCGATAATTCTTGCACTATTGGTATCAAACCCAATACATTGCTTTTGCAAGCCAAATGCAATAGCAACAGGCAATCCAACATAACCAAGCCCCACAACAGATACTACACGATTGTGCATAAATACTCCATAATAACCTACACCCCATAAAAAACATGCCACACTTAAAGTGTGGCATTGTTCTATTTTACTGAAGCATCAACGCGTTCTTTAAGCTCTTTACCAGCTCTGAAATAGACAACATGCCTACCATCAGATTCGATAGAGATCCCATCACGCGGGTTTCTAACAACTCCAGCTGAACGCTCTTTTAGAGAAAAGCAACCAAAGCCACGAATCTCAATGCGTTCGCCAGAAGCTATATTATTAACCATGGTTCCAAATAGACTTCGTACTAGCCCATCTATCTCCTTATGATTAACTTTTGGATATAACGCACATAACTTGCTTACAATTCCTGAACGATTCATAATCAAACACCTTACTCTTCTTTAAACTTATCTTGAAGTAAAGCTCCAAGACTAGTTGTACCAGAAGATTTTTCAGCTGATTTGATTTTTTTAATTGCCGCAGCCTCTTCACGAGCATCTTTTGCTTTAACTGATACATTAATTACACGATATTTTTTATCGATATTAGTAATTAATACTTCAATCTCATCACCAACTTTAAATAATTGATTTAGATCATCAATTTTATCATGACTTGCTTCACGAACTGGTAATATAGCTTCAACACCTTCGGTTAATTCAACAACAGCTTCAGCATTAGTTAAAGATTTAACTATACCTTTAACAATAGAACCTTTGTCATTGTTAGTTAAGAATAAACTATACGGGTCATTATCTAACTGTTTAATACCTAGTGCAATACGCTCTTTTTCTACATCAACAGAAATAATTACCGCTTCAACTTCTTGACCTTTTTTGTAATTACGGATAGCCGCATCACCAGTTAGTACCCAAGAGATATCAGATACGTGAACTAACCCATCAATTCCACCATCTAGACCAACAAATAAACCAAAGTCAGTAATAGAACGAATAGTACCTTTTACATTGTCACCTTTTTGGAACTTTTCAGAGAATTCAACCCAAGGGTTTTGTTGACACTGTTTTAAACCTAGACTGATTCTACGTTTGTCACCGTCAATTTCAAGAATTTGCACCTGAACTTCATCACCAAGTTTAGCAACTTTAGCAGGATTTACGTTTTTATTAGTCCAATCCATTTCAGACACATGAACTAAACCTTCAATCCCATTTTCAATTTCTATAAATGCACCATAATCAGTAATATTAGATACTTTACCGAATAAACGAGTACCAACTGGATGACGTTCAGCAACACCAGCCCAAGGGTCATTTGATAACTGTTTAAGCCCAAGCGATACACGATGCTTATCTTGATCAAAACGTAAAACCTTAGCTTCAACTTCTTGACCAACCGTCAATACTTCAGAAGGATGTTTAACACGCTTCCATGATAAATCAGTTATATACAATAAACCATCAATTCCGCCTAAGTCAACGAATGCACCATAATCAGTAATATTTTTAACAATACCTGTTACTATGCTACCTTCTTGCATTCTATCAAATAATGCCTTGTTATCTTCACCTGTTTTTTCAACTAAAACAGCTTTACGCGAAATAACGATATTATTACGTCTACGATCTACTTTAATTACTTTAAATTCTACGTCTTTACCCTCAAATGGCGTGAAATCACGAACAGTTCGTACATCAAGTAACGAACCTGGTAAAAATAGACGTACGTTTTTATACATAACACCAAGCCCACCTTTTACGCGACCGTAAATTGGACCTGATAGTACTACTTGTTTTTCCAAAGCTTCTTCTAGCTCAGTCCACGCAGCAAGTCTTCTTGCCTTATCACGTGAAAGCCTAGTTTCACCATAACCATCTTCAATTGCTTCAATCGCAACATATGTTGTATCACCAACAGCAACCTCAAGAACACCGTGTTCATCTTTAAATTCAGATACTGCAATCAAGGATTCTGACTTAAGACCTGCATTTACCGTTACATATTTGTTGTCGATACCAACAACTTCAGCTTTAACAACTTCACCTTCACGCATTTCGATTAGAGTTAGTTGTTTTTCGAATAAACTTGCAAAATTTTCCATATTATTTATATTAGACTTAAAAAAATGTTAATAACTGATAGAGTTGGAGACCCCACCACCAAAAAGTTCAAAATAGACAATATTGTAGCATATTAATTATATGTTATGTTTGGAATTTAGTAAAGAAATTATACATTGTACTGTTTCATCAATTGTCATATTATCATTATCGATCAATATAAATGAAGAATCGTACTTAAGTGGAGCATTAGCTCGCTCTGTATCTTGTTTGTCCCGAGCAATAATATCGGCTAAAATATTATCTAAACTTACATTTATATTATGCTTTAATTGTTCATAACGTCTTTTTGCTCTAACTGTAGGAGATGCCGTCAGAAAAATTTTAAGATGAGCATTAGGAAAAACCACACTCCCCATATCGCGTCCATCTGTAACTAGACCTGGCTCAGTTGCAAACTCTCTTTGAAAATCAAGTAGTCGCTTACGAATAACATCGTTTTTTGCTACTGTAGACGCCATCATTCCAACAGCTTCAGCTCTTAATCCATCTGTTACATCAAGATTATCAACTAAAACACTACCATCTATAAACCTTAACTCCATATTATCAATTAAAGTTAAGATTGAATCTATATCTGAACTATCAATTGCCTCTTTAATTGTAATTAAGGCAACCACCCTATATATTGCCCCTGACTCCAAATAATGAAACCCAAGTTTTTTAGCAATAAGTTTTGCAACGGTACCCTTCCCTGATGATGCTGGCCCATCAATAGTTATTATTTGCATATATTTGCTTGTGCCTTTTTAAATAGTTTAAAAAAGTTATCTTTTGTAGCATTTGCCAGCACCTCAAGACTAATGCCTTTCAAATCAGATATATACTGAGCTGTATACTTAACTAGTGCAGGATGGTTAGTTTTGCCTCTAAAAGGAACTGGAGCCAAAAAAGGCGAATCAGTTTCAATTAATAACATATCTAATGGTACATATTTAGCTACTTCTTGTACAATATTAGCATTTTTAAAAGTAACTATCCCTGATATTGAAATATAAAAACCCAAATCAAGACATTTTTTGGCATTCTCCAAATTTTCAGTAAAACAATGCATTACCGCACCTGGACTCATTGCATCATGATCACGCATTATATCTATTGTATCTTTAATAGACTCCCGTGTATGGATTATTAAAGGCAAATTAGCCTTTTTAGCCACCTCAACATGAAGAATAAACCTCTCATGCTGCCAAGACATGTCCTCATCTTGTACTTTATAATAATCTAATCCAGTCTCTCCAATAGCAATCACCTTTGGGTGTAATAAATATTTTTCTAAATATTCATGAGTTAGCACAAAATCATTCAATTTCTCATCAGGATGAATCCCAACTGATGCAAATAGATTATTGTACTTAGTTGCTAAATTAATTATACGCTCCAAATTGTCGGGACGCGTTCCAACACAAAGAGCATACTCGACTTGGTTTTGTTGCATTAAACCAAGATATTCATCTATATTATCAAAAAGCTCTGAAAAATTTAAATGACAATGTGAATCAACAAACATAAAAACCTGCTAAAATAATGTTTAAGCAACTATTTTACAATATTTAACAATTCTCTACATGAAAGATTGCATCTATGCAACAAGGTAATATTTTTGTAATATCAGCCCCATCAGGAGCTGGAAAATCATCTTTAGTAAAAGCTCTATGCGAAAAAGACAATAAGGTACAGGTATCTATCTCTCACACAACAAGAAAAATGCGACCTGGTGACATTAACGGAGTAGATTATTTCTTTGTAAATCATAATGAATTTGAAGAAATGCTCACACAAAATAAATTTTTGGAACATGCAAGGGTTTATGATAATTTCTATGGAACTCATATTGACAGTATAAGAAAAATACAAGCAAATGGACATGATGTAATCCTTGAAATTGATAACCAAGGTGCATCACAAGTTAAACAAATTTTTGTTAATGCTATACTTATATATATTCTTCCACCAAGCATCGACGAATTAAAAAAACGCTTATTCAGTCGTAATACAGATAGCAATGAAACAATACAAAAACGCTTAAGCGAGGCTCAAAAAGATATTTCTCATGCAAAAGAGTTCGATTATATTGTAATTAATGATAATTTTGCAACAGCACTCGATGATTTATATAGTATAATACGGGTAAGTAGAATGAAAGCCAATGCGGTTTTAATAAATTATAAATTCTAGCTCAAATAATCGTTCAAACCAAGTACATAATTTTCACGGTTTATTTATTAAGGATTTAACTATGGCAAGATTCACAGTATCAGATTGTATGGAAAACATTCACAATAGATTTAACATGACTTTGGTAGCATCAATTCGAGCCCGTCAAATTGAGTCTAACTCTAATACACTTCTAATTAGTGACGAGAACGACAAACCGACAGTACTTGCTTTAAGAGAGATAGCAGATAATTTAATAAACGAAGATATCTTAAATAATATCGAGTAAATAATTATTATGGTATTAGATTATGGCATATATAATGAACTTGTTGAAGAAAAAAAACAGATTCTTTTCAAGAATGCTCAATCACGCCTTAATCCAAAACAATTAGAAACTGTTAAACTAGCGTGTGACGTAGCTAGCCATGCTCATATCCTACAAAAACGCAAAAGTGGTGAGCCTTATATAACTCACCCTATGGAAGTTGCAACAATTATTACCCAATGGGGACTTGATGAATATACCATAGCAAGCTCTCTGCTTCATGACGTCATCGAAGACACTGACGTTACCAAATCTGATTTAGAACAAATTTTTGGCCCAAATATTGCTGAACTAGTAGATAGTGTTACTAAA
>CANEUJ010000047.1 GCA_947441745.1 Neisseriaceae bacterium
GAACTAGAAACCGCCCTAAACAGCTGGGTTACCGAGTAATACAAAATTTTTAGGGCATGGATCCCAGCCTCCGCTGGGATGACGATGTTGGAGTGCTGGGATGACGATGTTGGAGTGCTGGGATGACGATGTTGGAGTGCTGGGATGATGATGTTGGAGTGCTGGGATGACGATGTTGGAGTGCTGGGATGACGATGTTGGAGTGCTGGGATGACGATGTTGGGGTGCTGGGATGACGATGTTGGGGTGCTGGGATGACGATGTTGGAGCACTGGGATTAGAAATAGAGTACTTTGTGACGAAATGGAATGCTTCGACAACGATTAAGAAGTATGATTGGGAGATAAGTAGTGCCGAAGAGCGAAGCCAGCAATTAAACCTGATAGGGTGTAAATAATTACTACCCCGATAGCAGAACCAATAATCCCAAAATTAATCACCAACAAATAAGTAAGTACAATATTGACAATGACGACAAATACATTTTGCCACATGGCAAATTTGGCATATCCTAATGCTGCTAAAATATTACCGTTAATATTTCTAAATGTAGCTAATATCCAAAACCCAAAGCATAAAATCTGGAATGGAAGTACGCTATCAATATACTCCATTCCAAAGATAATAGTAATTATCGGCTTAGCTAAAATTATCAAAATAGTACTAACAGTAAAACTAAACACAAACATTCCTTTTTGAATTTTATGCTTTAAGTTTTTAACATATATATGATTATTAGCGTTTTTAGCAAAATAAGGATAAAAAAACGTACTTACAATACCTGGGATAAAATTTATTGCAAAAGGTATTACCGTTGCTACCTTATAAATACCAATAGTAACTGCATTTTTTAATACATAACCTAAAATTAAAATATCTAAAATAAATAATAACTGTGAAAAAGCATTACCAATAGTAACATATATTGAATAACTGATAAATTCAGTTATATTGATCTTAATTGCTCTAATGCTAAATATATTTGGTAATTTATAAATAAACGTAGATAGGATAATTATTAGTATATAACTAATATAGGTCGACAGTATAAAACCTGTTAGCCCACAAGAATAAATCCCAATTATATTACTAATTAATAATAGTAGATTTGTCGAAATCGCAAATTTTGCTAATAATTGATTTTGTAGAGTTGCCCTTAAAAATGCTTGATAAACATCAATATATAAGCGACCTATCGGAAAAAATGCCATTAAACATAGAAATTTTTTAGCTCCCACAATAGGCAGTGGTATAATATTAGCATATGCAAATATTCCTACAGATAACAAGCAATTAAAAACTATTCCAAGAACAATAGAATATTTAAGATACGATAGACGTAATGTGTCATTATTTTGACGACTAACAAACTGTAATACACCACTAGCAGCCCCAAAACCATTTACTAATAGAAAAAAAGATATAATAGTATAGGCAAATGTATAAATACCAAACTGAGTTTGACCAAGTAGTCGCACATAAAAAACAGAACCACAAAAAGCAACTAATTGCGATATTATATTAGCCAAAAACACATGCACAAAACCTGTATTAAAAGCACGTGAGATCACTTGTTTATACATTAATTATCAACTATCTCTCGAGGATTTACAGGAACACCAGCATGCCGTAATTCAAAATAAACCCCACCCATTGGTTGATTAGCATCAGATCCAGAGTTAGCCACCACTTTTCCACTTGATATACGTTGCCCTTTGGTAACACTAGGAATAATACCAGCATAAATTGACATATAATTATCCCCATGATTTATAACAACGACAGATCCAAGCCCAGGCAAAACCCCCACATACGCAACATGCCCATCTGTAATTGCAAATACTGGCACATTTTTAGCTTTATAAAGCACACCATTATTCTTAACTCCATGACGCAACGCTCCAAAAGCAATACTAACACTTGTATTAAGAGGCTTAACCAATTTACGATCAAATAATGGAGATCCATTCAACAGCTCTTCGTTAGCTTGAGGATTTAATGGCTTTGCACCACGAGAAACTTGCACTTTATGTTTATGCTCATCCAAATCAATATCTTTAATTAGCATACTTAACACAGCTTGTTTATGTTTAAGATCTGATAACTGCTCTTTATCTTGTGCTATTTGTCCTTGGAGTGCTTGTTTTTCACCAATCTTATTTTGATTTTCTTGCTTTAGTTGTTCTGCCTTTTGTGAAGTCATACCAAGCTGCTTATTTAAACGATTAAGCTCATTATTTAATTTATTATTAAGTTCATTTAATTCATTTAACTTACTTTGTAATTGCTGGTATTTAGTCACTTCAACATCAAGGATTCGAACTAAGTATTGTTGTTTTCGAGTATTTATCTGCCGATCGTTACCACTAAAAATTGATGCTGACTCCCCTTCGATTAGTTTTATTTGCTGATATATTAATCCAATTGTTATCTTTACATGATTTTGTATATTAGTTGTCATGCTCTCAATACTGGGTAGAATTGCAACAACTTCTCTTACCTGTATAATATCCGCATCTTTGATTTTACGTAAATTTACTAAAGTTTTTTGAGACTGGTTTATTGCAATACGTGAGTCATTAATAGCATTATCAAGATTTTTTTGTTTTTGCTGTTTTTTACCTAAGTCATTATTTATTTTTGTGATTTTATTCATTAAATCACCTAGATTTTGATTTAGTTCGCCATTATTAGTAGCATAAGCTATATTACATAACAGGCATATCATAATAAACTTTAATCGCATACCATTTTCTCCTGATTAACCCTCTAAATCAATTAGATTTTGCCCAGTCATCTCATTTGGCTTATCTAATCCACTCATAAACAATAGTGTTGGTGCAACATCCTTTAGTGCTCCTCCTGGTTTTATGGTAGCCTGTCGTCCTACATAAAGACAAGGAACTAGATTAGTCGTATGCTGAGTATGAGCTTGGTTTGATACATAGTCAAACATTTCTTCACAATTACCATGATCTGCAATGACTAAAACCTCACCTCCAATACTTTGCATAGCTTCAATCACGCGACCAAGAGCAACATCTAGAGCCTCAACTGCTAGAATAGTAGCATTTAATACCCCGCTATGCCCTACCATATCTGCATTGGCAAAATTAGTAATCATAAAATCATATTTTTCACTCTTAATTTCATATATTAGCTTATCACTTACTTCAGGTAAACTCATTTCAGGCTTTAAATCATAGGTCGCTACCTCACGTGGTGAATCTACGAGGATTCTATCTTCATTTGGATATGGCTCTTTACGTCCACCATTAAAGAAAAACGTTACATGAGGATATTTTTCAGTTTCAGCTATCCTTAGCTGGTGAAGCCCAAGATTAGAAATATACTCACCTAGAGTATTTTTTATAAAATTAGGTGGGAACGCAACTTTAACATCAAATTTAGAGTCATATTGCGTCATAGTAATAAAATTAGATAGCTTGATGTTTAATCTTGGAAAAGCTTTAAAATCATAACCAATAATTGCATCTGTTAGTTGAATTGCCCTATCAGATCTAAAATTAGCAAAAATAATACTATCACCTTCACTCACTCCATAGTAACCTGATATAACACATGGTCTCACAAATTCGTCATTATGCCCAGCCTGATACTCAGCATCTAATGCTGTTTGCATATTATCAGCTACAAACTTAGAGTCCGCTCTCATAATAGCATCATAACTTAGCATAACTCTGTCATAACGCTTGTCTCTATCCATAGCATAATAACGTCCACTTACTGTCGCAACTTTAGTCTTTAATGAATTATCTAATACCTCTTGAAGCTCCTTAAGGTATTTAGTAGCACTACGTGGTGGCGTATCACGACCATCAAGAAATACGTGTACCCAAACTTTGTTAATTTTGGAGTTTTGTTCACAAAGGCGAATTAATGCAAAAATATGCTCAATATGACTATGTACTCCACCATCAGATAATAAGCCAAAAATATGTACTACACCACTAGTAGTAGTATTTAAACCATCTACAAAAACTGGATTATTAAAAAAACTCCCATCACTAATTACACTATCAATGAGAGTAATGTCTTGCATAACGACACGCCCCGCTCCGATATTCAGATGCCCAACTTCAGAATTACCAAACTGCCCTTTTGGTAATCCAACAGCAAGTGATGAAGCATTTATTGCACCAAATGCATATGTTTTGGTTAATCTATCCCAATTTGGCATATTTGCATTTGCAACTGCATTATCTTTTTTCTCATCGCGCAACCCAAACCCATCAAGGATTATTAACAAAACTTTACGCCTTACTCTTGATTCCATTGTACTATTCCTACGAAATATATTGCTATGTATTGGCTATTCTTGGTAAAATAACGTTCAATTACATTATTTTATCCTAGTTTGGTCATGTTAGCAGGTTATTATTGGAATATTTATGCAGTTAGATTATAAAAAAGCACAAGACATTTTAGACAAATCATCTATTTTATATACTAAAGATGAAATCAGTAAAGAGGTACATCGATTAGCCAAGGCTATCGAAGAGGACATAAAAGATGACATTCCTGTATTTTTAAGTGTAATGAATGGTGGGCTATTCTTCACTTCAGAATTATTACAAAACATCAATTCGCCATTTATTTTGGACTATATTCATGCTTCCCGCTATGGCGGTGAAACATTTGGAGCTTCGCATATCACCTGGTATCGTCAACCAAAAGCCGAAGATATTAAGGGTAAAAATGTTTATATAATCGATGATATCCTTGATGAAGGGTATACTCTTGTAGAAATTGCACGCTATCTAAAGAGTATTGGAGCCTTATCGTGCAAAATAGTTGTTTTAATTAATAAAGAAATCGGGAAAACAAAACCAATTAAGGCGGATTTTGTGGGGCTTAATGCACCAAACAAATTTTTATTTGGCTGTGGGATGGATATTTTTGGATTATATAGACAAATACCAAATATCTGCATTTATAACAAATAGGTAGAGGATATAATATGTCAATTTTTGCAATATTACTTACTAGTATTCTAGAGCAAAGAAATCTCTTAAGTAAGATTAGAGCTGTTTTTTGGAAATATCTTGAAATTTATGTAGGATATTTTACTAATAGACAAATTAACTCTCAAAGACAATTAAGATTGATATATCTGTTTGCATCGCTACCTGTATTTGTGATTTTATTTATCATAAAACTTCTTTTACTCAACCACCAAATAATCTATAGTTTATTGAATATATTCCTCTTTGTGCTAACCGTACAAATTCTTACATGGAAAAACGAAGCTAAGGACGAAACCGTATCAGACAAAAGATCTTTTATTACAACTTACGCTGTTAAGTTTTTTGTGCCTTTATTTTGGTTTGTGGTTTTACCATCTGCAATTGGTTCTATTTGTTTTCTTTTAATAGTATGTATTAGTGCTAAATTAAAAGCTAAAAACATTGATTTAATAATTTATAACGTAGTAGCTGACAAAATGATATTTTATGCAAGTGTTATTCCATATGCTATCTTATTTGGATTTATTGCTCTTGCAGGTGATTTTGAAGAAGTAACTCACTATGTATTAGAACAAAAAAACAACTTCACTAAAAGTTATTATTTTTTGGAAAATACCCTTAATGAAATTGTATTAATTGCTATTGGAAAAGATAAATTTCAACTTGGAATAAAAGATTCAGAAACCGATGAGATTGAAGCTTTTAAACTAGAAGAAGAACATTTCACCCCAGAAATAACTGCGTATATTGTTGCAGTATTATACCGTACTGGATTATTTTTTATTGGAGTTATAACGTTAGTTTGTATCGCTCAATTATTTTAGCTAATTTTTGCCTACTATGCTATGCTGATAATAGTATTTATCAGTATATAGATAAAAGTGGTAATCTAGTACTTAGCAATAAACCCAAAACTAGTAATACACGGTACAAGGTATTGTCTGAAGAGTTAGCACATGAAAAACAAGCACTTATAAAAGCTAATGAATCCTTAGCAGCGAGTAGCCCTATACAAGAACAGTTTTTAAAAAACACTATCAATGAACATCAAAAAAACATTGACATTCTTAATAAACAATTAGGATATACGCCTTAAATTTGTAGATAAATACTTTTACAGGAACACTTATGAAAAAATTTTTAGAATTTGAAAAACCAATTGCAGAACTTAGCGATAAAATAGAAGAGTTAAGTAAGGTACAAAATGAATCGGCTGTAGATATTACTAAAGAAATAATTCTCTTAGAAGACAAAGTGCTTGAATTAACTAAAGAAATATATAGCAAATTAACTCCTTGGGAGATTACCCAAGTTGCAAGACACCCTAACCGCCCACGTACACTTGACTATATAAATGGCATTTTTAACAATTTTGTAGAACTTCATGGTGACCGTCATTTTGCTGATGATAAATCAATTATTGGTGGTATGGCGAAGATGGGAGATCAGACGGTAATGATTATTGGACATCAAAAAGGCCGTGATACAAGGGAAAACTTAGAGCGAAATTTTGGAATGCCACGTCCTGAGGGTTATCGTAAAGCATTACGCCTAATGCAGCTAGCCGAAAAGTTTAGTATTCCAATAATTACTTTTGTTGACACCCCTGGAGCTTATCCAGGTATTGGAGCTGAAGAACGGAACCAATCAGAAGCAATTGGCAAAAACCTCTACGAAATGGCACTACTAAAAACCCCCATAATTGCAACCGTAATTGGCGAGGGTGGCTCTGGTGGAGCATTAGCTATTGCTGTTGGCGATCAGGTTAATATGCTTGAATATGCTGTTTATTCGGTAATCTCACCTGAGGGATGTGCCTCCATATTATGGAAAGATGCAACAAAAGCTAGCAGTGCTGCCGAAATATTAGGAATTACAGCCTCAAGACTTAAAAGTCTTGGACTAATAGATGGTATCATTAATGAACCTGATGGTGGATCCCACTCCAACCATCCTGAAATGATTAATAAAATGCGTAACGCCTTAAAAAATAATCTTAAAAAACTGCAAGAATTTTCAATTGATGAACTCCTAGAAAGACGCTTTGAACGCTTAATGAGTTATGGTAAATTCAAAGAATAATGCATAAACTTCAGGATTATGTTCTACAAAACTTGCCATCATTTGAAACAATTGCGGTTGCTTTAAGTGGTGGAGTTGACTCTATAGTACTATTACATATTCTAAAGATAATTAGCACCCATAAAAATTTCAAACTAACTGCCATACATATAAACCATGGCATCTCACCTAACGCGAATGATTGGGAGCTATTTTGTCAAGAACAATGTAGCTTAATGAATATAAAATTAGACATTTATCAAAGTAATGTAACTAAAAATGGCGGTGAAAGTCTAGAAAACAATGCTAGAATTGCACGCTATGAGCATTTTCTAAATAATGAAGCAGATGTTATTAGTATAGCTCATCATAAAAAAGATCAGGTTGAAACAGTGCTTAGTCAGATAGTTCGTGGTAGTGACTTACATAATATAGCAAGTATGAAAACCATAAGTAAGAAACAAGGTAAAATATTCTTAAGACCATTACTTGATATATCACGAAATGAAATAGAAAACTACGCTAAAGAATTTAATCTACAATATATCAATGATGAAAGTAATCTGGATACTAATTATTTAAGAAACTTTATTCGCCATAGAGTATTGCCACTCCTACTTGAATTTGACAAAGATGTTGAAGCTAAGGTTTTGAAACTACCCTATCAACTCCAAGGTATATTAGCTTACCTAGATGAGATAAGCACTAATAACCTACTTACTATACAGGGCAGTAATTTTATTGATATAAATAAGTTTAAAGAGCTGTTGCCTATAGCACAGATTCAGTTAATTAATAAATACCTTAACATCAATAATCTACCATTCCCAACTACCAAACAGCTTAATGAGTTTATTCGTCAAGCACTAGACTCCAAATGGGATAGTACTCCATCATTAAAACTGAATCAGAAATATAAAATAATTAAAACCAAAAACCATATAAAAATCGAGGCAATCACATTATGAATAAACAAGTAACCTTAGGAATAACTGGTGCTACAGGAATTCCAATAGCATTTGCTTTACTACAGCAATTATTACTTCATGAATGTATCGTACATTTGGTAATTTCTACTGCTGGAATAATTACTACGAAGCAAGAGACAGAGATTACTCTATCAAGTAATCCAAATCAAACAAAAAAGATTTTGTGTAGTGAACTAAATTTAGTTAATGAGGAGAGGTTATTTGTTTATTCCAATAATGATTGGTTTTCACCTATTGCATCAGGATCAAGTGTTAGTGATGTAATGATCGTATGCCCATGCTCAATGGCAAGCCTCGGTAAAATAGCAGGAGGCATTGGGGACGATTTATTGATTAGGGCAACTGATGTTATTATGAAAGAACGTAAAAACTTGATTCTAGTTCCTAGAGAAGCACCTTTATCAGCACTTCATTTAGAAAACATGCTCAAATTAGCAAAACTTGGGGTCTCAATCTTACCACCAGTACCTGCTTTTTATAATCACCCTAAGACTATAGATGATATAATATCTACCTTAGTGAGCCGTATTCTTGATCAAGCTGACATAAATAACAACTTAATCACCCGCTGGGGAAATTAATACTATAATTCGCAAGAGGTAAACATGACATATATCCAATCAAATAAAAAAGTAAATTTATTCTCCGCAATTGCCATTGGTGTAAGTTGCATCATTGGAAGTGGCTGGCTATTTGCAAGCTATAAAGCCGCCAAATTCGCTGGCCCCATATCAATATTATCTTGGGTTATCGGTGCAATTATCGCACTTTTAATAGCACTTTTATTGGCTGAAATATCAACCATACACCATAAAGAAACTGGTTTACTGGCACGTCTCCTAACTATAACCCATAACAAGGACTATGGTTTTATTGTATCATCATCAAACTGGTTTGCAACAATTGTAGCAATCCCAGCAGAAGCTGAAGCATCAATGCAGTACTTGGTTAAAGCTTTTCCACAATTAAGTGATGACTTATTTAGAAACGACCATTTTACCGCACTTGGAATTCTATGCGTTTTCTTCATTATAATAGGATATGGGTTACTTAACTATTGGGGTATCAAATTATTAGCCAAGGCTAATAATATAATCACTGTGATTAAACTAGTGGTTCCAGCATTAACTGCAATAATTATTTTTGCCTCCGCATTTCATAGCTCTAATTTTAGCTCCTATCACAATACCATAGCACCATATGGCTATGATAAAGCATTTACGGCAATTGTTACTTGTGGAATTTTTTATTCATTTTATGGTTTTAGTATGATAACTTTATTTGCTAAAGAATTAGATAATCCCCAAAGAAATATCCCACTGGCTCTAGGCGGTTCCGTAATAATCTGTCTAATTATTTACCTTATGCTTCAAGTATCATTTTTAGGAGCTATAGATGCTAACACCGTTAGTAATGGATGGCACACATTAGATTTTACTTCACCTTTAGCTCAACTAGCAGTATTACTTGGAATAAATTGGTTATCTCTAGTTTTATATGTTGATGCAGTAATTAGCCCATCTGGCACTGGAGTTGTATATGTTGGATCAAGTGCTCGAATATTTACTGGAATGGCAGAAGATAAACAAATGCCGTCAATATTTGCACACGAACACCCCGTACATAATATCTCACGTTTATCAATACTTGTCACTTTAATATTTTGCACTCTACTAGTAGTGTTTTTCGACAATTGGGACAAGATTATGATTATTGTATCGGTATTTCAGATACTCTCATGCGTTGCCGTACCAATAGCTTTTACCAAAATCCGTAGTGATAACAAACGAGAAAGCATTTTTAGAATGCCATTTGGCTTAAGTGCAAGCTATATAACATTTATGATTTTGAGCTATTTATTAGTCCAATGTGGAACTATGGCATTAGCATTATCTTTTATCGTACACATTATATTTTTTATGATTTATTGTAGTGTTTTTTATAAAAATTTTCGCCAAAGTATAAAAGCTAGTGCGTCTTCATGGTCTATATTTGTTTATATAGCGGTGATGACTTTATTTGGATTTTTACAAGAAGCGAATAAATTTAATACTACAGGTGTTCTAATCGGATTTTTTGTATTTACTAGTATTAATTTTTATTTTTTAGTAAATCAAAAATCATATAACAAATAAAATATTTATAATAAATTTTTAGAGGTAAAAATGGCACATATTCAATCAAATAAAAAAGTAAATTTATTCTCTGCAATTGCTATTGGTGTAAGTTGTATCATTGGAAGTGGCTGGCTATTTGCAAGCTATAAAGCAGCCAAAGTTGCTGGCCCCATATCAATAATGTCATGGATTATTGGTGCAATTATCGCACTTTTAGTTGCACTATTATTAGCTGAAATATCAACTATATACCATAAAGAAACTGGTTTATTTGCTCGTCTTCTAACAATAACTCATAATAGAGATTACGGGTTTATTGTCTCATCATCCAATTGGTTTGCGACCATTGTGACCATACCCGCCGAAGCTGAAGCATCAATGCAATATCTAGTTCGAGCCTTTCCCGCATTTAGTGATGACTTATTTAGAAATGACCACTTCACTACTCTTGGAATCATATATGTTTGCTTAATTATGATTAGCTATGGAATACTTAATTACTGGGGTATCAAACTATTAGCAAAGGCTAATAATATAATCACTGTAATTAAACTAGTAGTTCCTACAATAACTGCAATAATTATTTTTGCAGTGGCGTTTCATGGCTCTAATTTTAGCTCCTATCACAATACCATAGCACCATATGGCTACGATAAAGCATTTACCGCTGTTGTGACTTGTGGAGTTTTTTATTCATTTTATGGTTTTAGTATGATAACTTTATTTGCTAAAGAATTAGATAATCCCCAAAGAAATATCCCACTGGCTCTAGGC
>CANEUJ010000048.1 GCA_947441745.1 Neisseriaceae bacterium
CATATTTAGAGCAAGAGCATGGATCCTCGATTCATACTCACACAGCAGAACTCGTAAGTCGAGGATGACGAAAAAAATGTCATCCCAAACAGGAACTCTTTGCTGTTTCGTTGAGAGTTTGAGATCCATGCCCTAACAGCATATTTAGTACAAGAGCATGGATCCTCGATTCACACTCAAACAGCAGAACTCGTAAGTCGAGGATGACGAATGAAATGTCATCCCAAAAATGAACTTTTTGCTGTTTCGTAATGAGTTTGGGATCCATGCCATTGATATTTTGATAAAAGATTTAAGAAAATATCGTTGCTATCTCACGAACTGCTGCTGACAGCATTGCAAGATCTAAATTTTTGTAGCTTTGTAACTCATCAAACATATCGTTTAGCAATTTTATCTTAGCTTGTTCTTGATTTAACCATACTTCAGCAAAATTATCATTATCGTTTGCACAACTCATCGCATCGCGAATAAGACGACTATAAAGTGAATATCCATCAGCCAAAAGAGCGGAACGCGACAATGCTTGCCATTTATTGTCTTCTGGTAATGCAATAAGATTCCCCCTAAGCCAATCCATCCTTATAACACGCCCTAAGTAGAAGTAATTTTTTGCAACTGATTCAACTTTATGTTTTGTTTCATCAGCCAAAATTACTATATCAAGTAATTGTGGCATTGCACTACTTCTTGCCATAAATTGAGCAAGATTTTTTGGCACCTGAGATTCAATAAGCCTGTTCTCTATACCCGCTAGTCCTTTATATTCATCTGTTCCTAGTGTTTGTGGTAAGCTCTTGACTAATTCAGAAATATCATTACTATATTTATCTACCAACAACAACATCTGCTTACCATCTTTAAAGCGACGCATCACCCAGCGAATAGTACGCTCCAAGAATTTTTTCATTTTAATTAACATTTCGACTTGCAAGTCAGCATTTACTTTATTATCCAAAGCCTCTATTTCAGCAAATACTGCCTCGGCAGCAAATAATTTATAAACCGTCCAAAACGCCTGAACTATTAAAGATACATCACATCTAAATTCATCTTCAAAACGCGATACAAAAGTTATTCCCATACGATTAACTATCAAATTAGCAATTTGATTAGAAATAATCTCAGGACGTAAATAATGACTACGAATATATTCAGAATAAGTATTTTGTAATGTATCTGGGAAATAATTGATTAATAATTCATCAAAAGTACCATCTAGCAATAAGTTAGAATTTAAAATTTGTTTATCTAATGACATTTTGGAATAAGCAAGTAATACTGCAAGTTCAGGTGAGGTCAACCCCTCTCCTGCTCTTTGACGCTCTGTTATTTCTTGATAGCTAGGTAAAAACTCTACTTTACGATCAAGTTCGCCATGCTTCTCTAATTTTTCAATAAAATTAACATTAATTGCGAATAACTCATGAGCTCTCGCATCAGCATAACTTAAAATCTGTGTCTGCAAATAATTATCTCGCAATACTAGATTCGCAACATTCTCCGTCATCGTTTCTAGAATCTCATTACGTTCTACGACACTCATACCTGATTTTTGGATAATGTCAGCGAATAATATCTTGATATTTACCTCATGATCTGAACAATCAACCCCAGCAGAGTTATCAATCGCATCAGTCAAGATTAAGCCACCACTTTTAGCAAATTCAATCCGCCCAAGTTGAGTGGCACCTAAATTACCCCCTTCAACAACTACTTTCACCTTAAGCTCATTACCATTTACCCGAATTGTATCATTAGCTTTATCTTTCACAGCTTCGTGCGACTCAGTTTCTGATTTAATATAAGTTCCAATTCCACCGTTATAAAGTAAATCAGCAGGTGCTTTTAAAATGAGATTAATTAATTCATTAGGACTTAATTCAGTTTGAGTAACATTAAGCCATTCGCGTATCTCAGGAGATAGGGGGATTTGTTTTAATGAACGCTCAAATATACCACCGCCTTCAGAGATTTTAGTTGTATCATAATCAGCCCAAGAGGAGCAAGGTAGAGCAAACATTCTTTGACGCTCAATAAAAGAAATCGCTGAATTTGGCTTTGGATCTAAAAATATATGTTGATGATTAAATGCCGCAACTAAGCAAATATGTTCGGATAAAAGCATACCATTACCAAATACATCACCCGCCATATCACCAATACCAATTACGCTAAAATCATCTTTTTGGATATCAAGACCTAAATGACGAAAATGACGTTTGGCAGCTTCCCAAGCACCGCGAGCTGTAATACCCATTTTTTTATGATCATAACCAACTGAACCACCTGAGGCAAAAGCATCCCCAAGCCAAAAACCATATTTCTGTGACATTTCATTAGCATAATCCGAGAACGTAGCTGTACCTTTATCAGCAGCTACTACCAAGTATGGATCATCTCCATCATAACGTACTACATTTTTTGGAGGAACAATCGCACCAGCTACCAAATTATCGGTGATATCAAGTAATCCAGAAATAAACTGTTTATAACAAGCTATCCCTTCAGCCATATAAGCATCACGTTCAGTAATTGGTGGTAATTTCTTACAAACAAAACCACCTTTAGAACCAGTTGGCACTATCACTGAGTTTTTTACTACCTGAGCTTTTACAAGCCCCAAAATTTCAGTGCGAAAATCTTCACGTCTATCTGACCATCTAAATCCACCACGAGCAACTTTACCTGCACGTAAATGAATAGCCTCAAAACGTATTGAATATACAAATATTTCATATAATGGCAATGGTTTTGGCAAGAATGGTAGTTTACCTGATTCTAGTTTAAACGAGATATATTCTTTATATTCACCTGTTTCATCTAACTGATAAAAATTAGTTCTAAGCATAGCTTCAATAGTTGTTAAAAATGCTTTTAAAATTCTATCATCATCAAGATTAGTTACACTATTTAATTCTTCAAATATTTCATTATGAATACTTTTAACTTTATTTTTATCATGACTTTGAAGATTAAATTTGGCATCAAATAATAAAACTAGATTTTTAGTGATCTTTGGAAAATGTTTCAAAGTATTAGCGATATACTGCCTTGAAAAAGGTAGTGTAGTTTGGGTAAAATAATGCGTAATCGCACGAATCAAAGTAACTTCACGAGCAGTCAGCCCACTAAATAATACCAGATTATTTAGGGCATCATTTTCCACTTCACGATTAAAGACACTAACAATAGCATCTCTTAAAATAAGCGATAAATCCTTATCATCAATTTTTTTGGCTACTTCATCAGGAACTTCAACTCCAAAATCGCAAATATGAATAACTGTTGAATTATTAATATTAGACTTATAAGGATGCTCATCGATTAGTTTAAATCCAAAGTTTTCAATAATAGGTAGTCCACGAGATAAGCTCACCTGATCATTTAGCTTGAATAGTTTAATTTGCCACAAATTTTTTGCTGGTGAACTAGCCTGATTACCAAATCTAATTGCATACTCATTGCCTCCCGATAGACTCTCCATAACCATGATATCGCTAATAATATCTTCAACTGAATAATCGTATAAATAATCTTCGCTAAAGCTTCCAACATATTTACTTATTAATTTATCAGCTTCAGGTATTTTTTTTAAAGCATCAGTCAGTTGTTCCAGTTTAATTTGTGACATTATTTTAACTCCATAATTTTTTGTCAGATTCTATAATTATTATGATCATTTTTCAGGATGCATTGCAATAATCTCTGCCACTTCAAGTGCAGCATAAGTCCAGATTAGATCAGCTCCAGCTCTTTTAAAACAAAGCATAGTCTCCATTACTGTTCGTTTATAATCAAGTAGTCCATTTTGACTACCCATCTTTAAAAGTGCATATTCACCACTTACATGGTATACTGCAGTTGGTTTTTTAAATTCATGTTTAACACGATATAAAACATCGAGATATGGCAACCCAGGTTTTACCATTACAATATCAGCCCCTTCTTCTAGATCTTGATATACTTCGTGAAGTGCTTCGTTACTATTAGCTGGATTCATTTGATAAGTTTGTTTACCAAATTCACCCAAATTACTAGCTGCACCAGTAGCATCACGAAAAGGCCCATAAAACCCTGAGGCGTATTTTGCAGAGTATGCCATAATACCAGTATCAATAAATCCATTTTTATCAAGTGCTTCACGTATTTTTAGCACCCGCCCATCCATCATATCAGAAGGGCATACAAAATCAGCTCCAGCACTGGCATGACAAAGTGCTTGTTTAACTAATATTTCATTAGTTAAATCATTTATTACATAACCTGTGTCATCACTAACACCATCATGCCCATCAATAGTATAGGCATCAAGTGCTATATCGGTAAATATTCCAAGACTTGGATACTCATGTTTCAATGCCTTAATTGCACGAGGAATAAGCCCGTTAGGATTATATGCTTCATCTGCCATTTTATTAGTCTTAGGCGACTCTACCGTGGGGAAAAGAGCTATTGCATGAATACCTAGTTCCAGACACCTTTTCGCAACAACTAATAATTTATCGATACTTAAGCGTTTTTGCCCTGGTAAACTCGTAATTTCTATTTCACGATTTTCACCTTCAACTACAAATACTGGATATACTAGGTCTTCAATGTGTACATGATTTTCTGATACTATTTTTCGAATAAAATCGTGGCGTCTATTACGCCGAAGTCGTGACAATGGGAAAGATGCCATTACTTATACTCCAAAACTGAATATACTGGGAACCCTGCATCTTTAATCCGCTTACTTCCATTTAGATAAAGTAAATCATTAATAACTGCACATTCAACTACATTACCGCCTAAACGCTCTACTAGATTACACGCCGCAATCATTGTGCCACCCGTAGCAATAAGATCATCAATAATAACTACATTATCATTTGCTTTGATAGCATCAGTATGAATTTCAACAGTAGTAACATCACCGTACTCCAATGTATAGCTCTCTGCAAATGTATCAAAAGGCAGTTTACCTTTCTTTCTAATTGGTACAAAACCAACTGAAAGTTCATAGGCAACAATAGGGCCAAAAATAAATCCACGTGCATCAAGTCCAGCTATAACATCAACTTTTTTTTCTTTATAACGCTTTACCAATATATCAATTACTTTATGAAATGCTGTAGGGTCTTGAAGTAAAGTAGTAATGTCTCTAAACTGCACCCCTTGTTCAGGCCAGTTTTCAATTACACGGATTGAATTTCGAATCAGGTTTAAATCGTCTAGTGCCATAGGATTTTTCCTCTAAATTTTTAGTATTAACGATATTGTACCATGAGTGAATTTACAGTGTGGATGGCTTTCAAAAAACCAATATCATGTAAGCGTAAGTAGCTAACTTTATCTAAAATATTGGCTGCAATTAGCCCGCTTTCTAAATCACGTTCACGCACATTTTTATTACTAATATGACTTATTAACGACTTACGTGAATGCCCAATAAGTAACTCTACTCCATCTCGTTTAAGAAGGTTAATATTTTTTAAAATATACCAACTTTGAGAGCCATTAGTGCCAAAACCTATACCAGGATCCAAGATTATCTTATCTGTATCAATATTCATTTTATGAAAAGCACGAATTTTATCATCTATCCATTGCCCTAAATAACTAACAGGGTTATCTCTTAGTGGTAAAATTAATTCTTTAGAAGATGGTATACTAAGGCTATGCATTGCTATATAGCTTTTGTTAGTATTGATACATTCTTTGACTAAATCAAGCTCTAAATTACCAGATACATCATTAATATAGTCGATATCAAGATTGAGTAGCCATTTTACAGTCTCCTTGTGATAAGTATCAATACTTATTTTAAAATTACGTTTAATTTCACATATATGGGGCAGTATTTTTTGTAAAGCATTAATTTCAGTTTCAGCTAGGATTATATTAGCTCCTGGTCTAGTTGATGCTACTCCGAGATCTATAGTTTCTACCCCTTGATCCAGTAAGTAATTAACTTGGGCGATTGCCTTATCAGGGCTATCATATTGCCCACCATCAGAAAAAGAATCTGATGTATAATTTAGAATACCAAATACTTCAGTTAGAAACCCAAAGGTACGATATATAGTTGCACCAGTATTTGTTATTAATGCTCTAGAATTATCAACTAGTACCGAATTAGTTTCATAAACAATAAAATCATGAGAATTATCTATTTCACTGATTGCCCACAGATATAATTGATATTCATCAGGAGATAAATTGGTGATAAACGCACGAGATTTGTCAGAAGCTTTAGTCAGAATATAATAACAATTATGTAATTTATAAATTGATGAATAACAACTAGATACTTTTTGCCTTGCCTCTTTTTTATGCTTAAATTTAATAAGATGGTGCATTATTGTTTATAATACTCCGTACGTATAATAATTGAAGATTCTCCGATTTCTGTAGTTAATTGGGCAATAGTTTTATTTAGTATCGGATGCACCCAATTTGGTGCAATATCAGCTAATGGATAGATAACAAAATCACGGCTATGAGCATTTTTATGAGGTATGTGTAAGAAATTATGTTGATATATTAGATTATCAACCAAAATTAAATCAATATCAATTATTCTTGGACCATTTATTACAACTTCAGCCTTACCCATTAGTTTTTCAATTGATTTTATTTTACCCAATAACTCTTCTGGTTTCAAAGTAGTATAGCCCGTAATAGCAGTATTATAAAAATTCTTTTGTTCCAAATATCCAACAGGCTTGGTTTCATAAAAACCACCAATTTCAATATCATCAACATACTCACCCAATATCTCAATAGCAGTGATTAATTGTTGCTGTGGTAAAAACTCAGCATTAGAACCAAGAGCAAGAGCTACTTTAAATTGCCGTGATTTTTTAAATCCAACTTTTATTTCTCGAGCTTTTACCCCACAAATCGCTAATTTTGTAACATTTATTTCTACATTCTTTATTAGAGAAAATTTATCCACAATACTATTTGCAACAAACTGTGTCAAAGTTTCTAAAAGTAAAAACTCTGTATTTGATACTAGAGATACAATGTAATCACATATCTCATCATAGTCAACTGTAGTATCAAGTTTATCTTGCTTCATCCAGTTATGAGTATATAGTTCGGCTATAACATCAATTAATAAATCTTGAGGCTCAGCACGTTCATAGTCATAACAGCCTATTATGGCTTTAGTCTCTATACCCTTAATATTTATATTAGCTATATCAGCATTCATAATCTAACCTTTTGTCTTCATTGCTAATTGTAAATCATCCCAAGCATCTTTTTTGGCATCAGGGTTTCTTAAGAGATAAATAGGACTATAGGTAGCAATTAGTGGAATATTATTATATCTATGCACTTTACCACGTAATTTTTCGATTGCAACTGGTGAATCAAGTAAAGTCCAAATAGCGAAACGCCCTAGAGCAATAATAATATTAGGTTTAACTAGCTCTATTTGACTAAGTAAATAATTTTTACACATAGCTATTTCATTGGCTTTTGGATTATGATTAGATTGTGGACTACATTTTACTATATTACAGATATAAACATCACGTTCTAAATCTAACTTCATAGCTCCAATCATCTTATCTAATAGTTGACCTGACTGCCCAGCAAATGGTCTACACTCTTTATCATCTTCACTATTAGGTGCTTCTCCTACAAACATCCATTTAGCTTCACGGTTACCGCGTTCTATAACGACATTTTGACGATTATCACATAAGCTACAGAGTTTACAATTATTTATCGTAGATACTAGTTTATCCCAATTAAGGATTATATCTGCGGGTTTTTGCTTGAGAATTGGTATATCAATAACAGGCAGTTCTGGTGGAGTAATTTTAATAGGTTTTGGATTACTAGCTACTACTGGCTTTGGAATTGTTACAGGTACGATATCTTGTGGCAGGTGAGTATAATCTGGATTAAGCTTAGCAATCCTAGACTTATTAATAAGCCATAAATTATTATATAAAAGCTTATAACCATCATTCACTTACTTAAAACCCCAAAAATTCTTTTTGCATTATTAAAGCATCAAATTGCCAAGCATCAATATTATAATATTTGTGGCGTCTACCAACTTCTAAAAACCCAGCTTTTTTATATAGATTAATGGCTGATTCGTTGCCATCTCTAACTTCAAGAAATACCCGAAGTATCATATGTTTTTTACGTAACTCGATTAGAGTATAGTTTAATATATATATACCTAGACCTTTACGCTTTGAGTTATTTTCTACCCAAAGTTGCAATATTTCAGCTTCATCACAAACCACACTAAAAACTATACACGCAGATATTTTACCATGTTCTTCAAGAATATAAATAAAGTGTTGCTTATTATTGAAACTATTTTGATAATCATTTAATGACCAATTAGTTATATTTGATATTTTATCAAGAATAACTAATGTATTTAAATCAGCACTATTGGCACATCTAATTTGCATTATTAGTTTTGCTTTTGTTCAATTAGACTAAGTGCTACTTTATTTCTTAGATACATTAGATTTGCTTCGTTTAATGCAATTACCTTGTATTTATCTAATCCAACTATATCAAGCATATATCTAGCACTAGGATAATCAATTTCAATAGAGTTTAATTTTTTTATCTGAATAGATAATAGATTATTATAAACACTAAAGCCATTACCAATTAGAGTAACATCATTCCCGCATTCTATTTTATCTGGATCAATAACGCATGGTGTTATAAAATAATCAAGCGATATTGGATTAATTCCCGCCAAATAAATTTGATTAAGCCTAGCATCAATACCCACCAAGGTATTAGTCTGTAACCCTGATGCTCGTGCATAAATTGCGAAACTAGGTATTGCAACTAATTTTGCATTAATTCCATATGCTATTCCCAAAGCAACGCTTAAACCAACACGAAGCCCTGTAAAAGAACCAGGGCCTTCTACATAGGCTATTAAATTTATTTCGGGTAATTTAATCCCTGCATTTATAACTAAGGCATTGATTTTTTCGATAATATAATGTGATTGTTTGTTTAGTACTTTATCAAGTGATGAAAATCTGATGCCATTTACTTCTAGTGCTAACGACAAATACTCATTTGAAGTATCAATTGCCAGAATAATCACAGTTTATCCTCAACAAATTGATTAACCATTGCATAACCCTCATTAGTAGATACTAGTAATACCGTTATTTGAGAATCTTTATCACTTATTTTTAGTTTTTGATTATTATTGGATTTCTTATTGATAACAACACCAAGCCATGAGAGATTATCAAGAATTAACTTACGTATTTGTGGGCTATTTTGACTTATATTACCCGTAAAAACCATGCCATTAAGACCACCCAAAGAAGTTGCGACCATGCTAATACTCCTAGCTACCGACAAAGCATAAGATTCTATAACTAACCCTTCATACTCTCTTTCAGGAATGTCTACCCCATCAGCTATAGAAACCAATACCCCAGTAGATTCTTTGATAGCTTCAGTTACAAAACTTTTACCTTTTTTAATACCACAAATACTACTCGTAACGCCTAAATGAACTATAATCCAATTAGCTCGAGCTAATTTATAATCAACTAATGAACTAAGCTTATCAGCAATATATTCACTTGATAAACCATGTACGCCATAACTCTTCAAACTATTTAGCGTTAGAGCCTGATTAATTTTGGGTATAGTATGGTGAAACCCATTATCAAATGTGGCATAATGTTTCATTTTTGGAAAGTGAGTTAAAAAATATTTAGCTACTAGTATATTATAAGGCTGAATATTGGGCAATAAGTCATTATACTTACTCAAACTATTTAAGGTTTTTATGTGAAGTAAAATAATATTTATATAATCTTCGCCACCATAAGCTATTTTATTTATAGTACAATCAATGGTATAACGATTAAATTTAGGGTTTTGGAATATCTTATCTATAGCATTTAAATGTTGGTTATCCCCATTTAATTCTATTTTTTCAGTATCCTGATTTGACTCAGTACTAATAGTTAAAGACGGTGCTTTATCTAGATGTATATGGGCACTTACTAACAAGTTGATTTTATTTTTATTATGGTAACGAAAGATTTTCAATTTTATCGATGATAATCTTGCATTAATAGTCAGTATATTCATATGTTTTACTCGAATCAGTTAGTGATACTAGTGCTTTCTTGAACAAATGTTGGAAAACTTAATATTGGAGCAGTAATTGTTATTTTTTCTGATGGGGCAATTACCTCCGCTATACCTGAAGTTACTGTTTCATTTTTTTGATTGACACACTTACACTCCAATACTAAGCGGTTTTTTTCTTTTTTTTCTATTACTGTAACAGTTACTGTAATTTCGTCCCCAATATAAATAGGACGCGAAAATTTTAGAGATTGTGCCAAATATATCGTACCTGGGCCTGGTAACTTAGTACCCAAAACTGTAGAAATAAGGCTACCACCCCACATTCCGTGTGCAATAACGCCTTTAAAAATAGTGTTTTTTGCATACTCATGATTAAAATGAGCTGGGTTAACATCACCTGACATATAACCAAATAAAGTAATATCATTTTGTGTCAATTGTTTTACTAAAGTTGCAGTTTGACCAACAATAATTTCAGAATATGTTTGGTTGTTTAGTACCCGTGAAGTCATTTATATTGTCCTTTTATTAACGTTGTTTTAACAACTATGTTGCATTGCAATATTATAACACCAAAATTCCATCTGCTTCAACTATTGCACCTTTGGGTAACTCTTTAACTCCGACGGCAGCACGAGCTGGATATGGCTTAATAAAAAACTCTGCCATTATTTCGTTAATTACCGAAAAGTTACTCATATCTGTTAAATAGATATTTAGTTTAACTATATCATTTAATAAACC
>CANEUJ010000049.1 GCA_947441745.1 Neisseriaceae bacterium
AATGTAGTAATTGGTGAAAATACCACAGTATCTAATCATGTTGGAATTAAAGGTCATACAACAATTGGTAAAAATAATTCAATTTATCAATTTGCATCAATTGGTGAAGCACCTCAAGATAAGAAGTATCGTGGCGAACCAACTAAATTAATTATTGGGGACGATAATGTTATTCGTGAATTTTCAACACTACATTTGGGTACAACAACGGGTACTGGGATTACTAAAGTTGGAAATAATAATATGTTTATGGCATATTCACATATTGCTCATGATTGTGTTGTGGATAATAATATTATATTTGCTAATAGTGTTGCTTTAGGTGGTCATGTTCATGTCAAGGATTGGGCTATTCTTGGTGGTTATTCGTTAGTGCATCAGTTTACTATTATTGGTGAACATTCTATGACGGCTGGTGCAACAGGTGTAGCACAAGATGTGCCACCATATGTGATGGCTTTTGGATATAGAGCAGAGCCCAAAGGAATAAATGTAGAGGGTTTAAAACGCCGTGGATTTTCAACTCATCAGATAGAAAATATCAAACATGCATATAAGATACTATTTAGAAATGGGTTATCGTATAATGAAGCTAAAGGGTATATTGCTGAATTAGCAGTAGAACAAAAAGAGTTACAAGTATTTGTAGACTTTTTTGAACAATCTACTCGTGGTATTATCCGCTAAATGTTAAGAGTTGCTATTATCGCGGGAGAACCGTCTGGCGATATGTTAGCCGCACGAATAATTCATGAGTTGAAATCTAAGGCTCAAATAGAGTTTATAGGTATTGGTGGTGAATTAATGAAATTAGAAGGGTTTCATTCATTATACAATATGGAAATATTATCAGTTGGAGGCTACGGACTTGATGTACTTAAGGCTATCCCTAAAATATTATCTATTCGTCTAAAAATTATAAAACAAATTATAGATTTCAAACCTGATGTATTTATTGGAGTTGATGCTCCAGATTTTAATTTTTATGTTGAAAAAAAACTCAAGCAAAATGGAATTAAAACAGTACATTATGTGAGTCCCACTATTTGGGCTTGGCGTTATAATCGCATCTTTAAAATCAAAAAATCAACGGATCTAATGTTATGTGTTTTTCCGATGGAAGAAGCACTTTATAAAAAAGAAAATATCAAGGCTAAATATATAGGGCATCATCTAGCGGATCAGATTGAGATGGAAATTGATACTAATTACTACAAAAACAAATTAAATTTAAGTGGCACTATATTTTGTGTGCTTTTTGGTAGTCGTAAGAGTGAGATTAATAGCTTTGCTAAGGTTTTTATTGAAACTTGTAGTTTAATTCATAAGATAATACCAGATGCTATTTTTCTGTGTCCAATGGTAAATAAGTCACTGCAGGATTTGTTTTTAGAAGTCTTAGAGGCAGCAAAGGTTGATTTTAGGTATCTAGTATTGATAAATCAAACTGGAGATGCTATTAAAGCTAGTGATATGGTCTTAGCTAAAAGTGGTACTGTAACACTAGAGGTAGCACTATGTAAGAAACCCATGATTATTAGTTATAAAGTATCTAAGTTTACGGAATGGTTACTAAAAAAACGTCTCTATATTAAATTTGTTGGGTTACCCAATATTTTACTAAATGAAGAAGTAGCTCCTGAACTGTTACAAGATAATGCTAATCCAGAAAATTTAGCTGCAAATTTTGTAGACTTATATAATGATAAATCACGCCAAAAATATATGATAGACAAATTCTATACATTACATCAAACCCTAGCAAGAGATGCAAGCGTAGAAGGTGCTAATGCGATTCTTGAATTAATCAATTAAAAATTTTTCTTGAAAAATCTGAACTCGTCCATATATGTATCTTAGTATCAAAAAATTTTGTGAAAGGTAAATTATGAGTGATGAGAAAACAGCTCACGGTAATAATGATAATGAACTCTTAAATGAAGATCAAGTTATGAATGAGTCTTCTGAGAAGATTGAAGTAGATGCTACTGGTAATAATGATGATCGTTTGGAACAGCTAGAGAAGCAAGTTGTCGAATTAAATGATAAATATGTTCGTTCACAAGCAGAAATGCAAAATCTTCATAGACGTCACCAAGATGAACAGAAAAAAACTCGTGAATATGCTATTAGTAGCTTTGCTAAGGAGTTGGTCGCGGTTAAAGACTATCTGGAAATGGCATTGAAAGATGAAACAGGCAATTTTGAAATGTTAAAGATGGGGGTTGATCTGACATTGAAGCAGTTAGTTCAAGTTTTTGAAGGTCAAAAGATTACTGAAGTTACTCCAAAAGCTGGAGATAAACTAGATCCACATAAACATCAAGCAATGAATACAGTTGAAAGTGAAGGGCAGGAGCCAAATACTATCATATCAGTTATGCAAAAAGGTTATGTGTTACATGATAGAGTTTTGCGTCCTGCGATGGTTACTGTTGCAAAATAAATAAATATTAATACTTGAAAAATAACAATTAAACCTTACTATATATATCAGTAAATTTTAAAGGACAAAAAGCTATGGGAAAAATTATCGGAATAGATTTGGGTACAACCAATTCATGTGTGTCGGTTATCGAAAATGGGCAACCGAAAGTAATAGAAAATGCTGAAGGTGGTAGAACTACTCCTTCAATTATTGCTTATACTAAAGATGGCGAAATTTTGGTGGGTGCTCCTGCTAAGCGTCAAGCTGTTACAAATCCAAGAAACACAATTTACGCTTCAAAGCGTCTAATTGGGCGTCGTTTTGAAGAAAAAGAAGTGCAAAAAGATATTAATTTAATGCCATATAGCATTGTTAAAGCTAGTAATGGGGATGCTTGGATTAAAGTTGATGAAGAAGAGTTGGCTCCTCCTCAAATATCTGCTGAAATTCTTAAGAAAATGAAAAAAACTGCAGAAGACTATTTAGGTGAAGCGGTAACAGAAGCTGTTATTACAGTTCCTGCTTACTTTAATGATAGTCAACGTCAAGCAACTAAAGATGCTGGACGTATTGCTGGGCTTGACGTAAAACGTATTATCAATGAGCCAACTGCTGCTGCACTTGCTTTTGGATTATCCAAAAAAGCTGGACACGATCGTAAGATTGCTGTGTATGACTTAGGTGGTGGTACATTTGATATTTCTATTATTGAAATAGCTGATGTGGATGGCGAGAGTCAATTTGAAGTACTATCTACTAATGGAGATACTTTCTTAGGTGGTGAAGATTTTGACCAACGCTTGATTGATCATATCATTACAGAATTCCAAAAAGAGCAAGGCATTGACCTTAAAAAAGATGTTATGGCACTACAACGTCTAAAAGATGCTGCTGAAAAAGCTAAGATTGAGTTATCTTCTTCACAACAAACTGAAATTAACTTACCATATATTACTATGGATGCTACTGGGCCTAAACATTTGGTTATGAAATTAACGCGTTCTAAACTTGAGTCTTTGGTTGACGAGTTAGTAGAGCGTACAATTGAGCCATGTCGTATTGCTATGAAAGATGCTGGTGTTAAACCTGAAGATATTAGTGATGTAATCTTGGTTGGTGGTCAAACTCGTATGCCAAAAGTGCAAGAGAAAGTAAAAGAATTCTTTGGAAAAGAACCAAGAAAAGACGTGAATCCTGATGAAGCTGTAGCAGTTGGTGCGGCTATTCAAGGTTCTGTTTTATCTGGAGATCGTAAAGACGTACTATTGCTTGATGTAACGCCATTATCTCTTGGTATTGAGACTATGGGTAGTGTTATGACTAAGCTAATTAATAAGAATACTACTATTCCTACTAAAGCTTCTCAGGTATTTTCAACTGCAGAAGATAATCAAACAGCAGTGACAATACATGTACTTCAGGGTGAACGTCAAGTAGCTAGTGGTAATAAGAGTTTGGGGCAGTTTAATCTAACAGATATTCCTCCAGCATCTCGTGGTATGCCACAAATTGAAGTTACATTTGATATTGATGCTAATGGTATCTTACATGTGTCAGCTAAAGATAAAGCAACTGGTAAAGAGAATAAGATTACTATTCAAGCAAGTTCTGGTTTATCTGAAGATGAGATTCAGCAAATGGTTAAAGATGCTGAAGCTCATGCGGATGAAGATAAGAAAATTACTGAATTAGTAGCTGCTAGAAATAGTGCTGATGCTATGGTGCATTCAGTTAAGAAATCATTGACTGAACATGGTGATAAAATTGATGCTTCTGAGAAAGAAAAAATTGAAGTAGCAATAGCTGCTGTAGAAGAAGCATTGAAATCTGATGATAAAGCTAATATTGAAGCTAAAGTAAATGAACTTATGACAGCTTCACAAAAAATTGGCGAAATGGCTTATAAAGATATGCAAGGTGGAGCTGATGCTGCTGGTGCAGATTCTGCCAATCATGAGGAGCAATCATCTTCAGGTAAAGCTAAAGACGATGTTATTGATGCTGAGTATACAGAGGGTACTGATAAGAAGTAATTTTATCTAATATACTAAAAAACCTGAGGAAATTCCTCAGGTTTTATCAATTATAGATAGAATAAATTAATTTTTGAGATAGTTATATAGTTGGAGCTTATGGTTAGATTAAATAAACATCTAAAAGACCTTGGTATTTGTTCGAGGCGTCAAGCTGATGAGTTTATTGCTAATGGCTATGTTTTGGTTAACGGGAAGGTCGTTACTGAAATGGGTTGCAAGGTTGATCCTGATAATGATGTAGTTACTGTAACAGCAAAAGTAGACGAAGCGATATCTGGATTTAGATATGTTTTACTTAATAAACCAGTAGGTTATGTGTGCAGTAAAAGCACTCTTGATGGCAAAAATATTTTTGAATTATTACCAGAAATTAAAAACCTTACTTATGCAGGTAGGTTGGATAAAGATAGTCATGGCTTACTGATACTTTCTAGTGATGGTAAATTTGTTTATATTGTTGCTGCTAGCGAATTTCCCAAGGAGTATGTAGTTAGAGTCAATAAACCAATAACAAAAAACTTTTTGATACAGCAAGGTAATGGTAGCATTAGACTAGACAATAAGCAATTAAAACAGGCAATAGTCGAACAAGTAGATGATTTTACCTATAAAATTATTCTTACTGAAGGGGTAAACCGTCAAATAAGACGTATGGCAGAAAATCAGGGGTATATAGTTACAGATTTAAAACGCATAAGAATCAATCAAATTTCGGATACAAGTCTTAAAATAGGCTCTTGGCGTGATTTAACCTCCCAAGAGGTTTCAACCTTTTTAGAATAATTCTATTTTAAATGTTTAGTAAGTGTAAATACTGCTCTATCAAGTATGGTTTTATATTATAATTCTCCCATAAGTGAACCTCAAAAGATAATATATGCAAAATACTATACGAATTATTACACGAAATAGCCAATTAGCTTTGTGGCAAGCAGGTCATGTTGCACAAAAGATAACTGAATTTTACCCAAAAATAACCACACAAATAATAGGTGTAACTACTGAAGGCGATAGATTTTTAGATACTAGCTTAGATAAGATTGGTGGCAAGGGGTTATTTATTAAAGAGCTAGAAAATTCATTATTAAATAATGAAGCAGACATTGCTGTTCATTCTCTAAAAGACCTACCTGCTAACCTAAATTCTAGCTTTATTATAGCTGCAATTTTGGAGCGTGAAGATTCATCTGATGTTTTAATTTCAAATAAATATCAAAGTCTTAGAGAGATGCCTGATGGTGCAGTAGTAGGTACTTCTTCACTTAGACGTTCGAGTATTATAAACAAACATTACCCCAAACTTCAAGTAAAACTACTTCGTGGAAATATTATAACCAGAATTAAAAAGCTTGATAATCATGAGTATGATGCAATTATATTGGCTAGTGCAGGGGTTAAAAGATTGGGGATATCTGATAGGATAAAACAATATTTGCCAAAAGATATGTTTATCCCATCAATAGGTCAGGGAGCTCTTGCAATTGAAGCACTTCAAAATAATTATTTTATGACCGAATTATTAAGCACACTGACACACCAAAAAACATTTATAGAAGTGTCTTGTGAACGCGAAGTTGGGCGGGTTTTAGAAGCGAGCTGCAGTGTTCCAATTGGCGTTCATGCGATAATTCAAAATCATAGTTTAAAATTAGATGCTATAATATTGGATAAAGAAAATTCTTACTGTGTAAAGTCAACAATTACTGGTGAAGCTAAAGATTATATTACATTAGCTCGAGCTTGTGCGAATGAGCTTATAGATAATGGAGCTCTTAATATTTTGAAAAAGTATAAATAGTATGTATTTAGTGTGTTGTCCAAATCTACATATGCAGTCGATGATTGATGGCTTAGCCTCAGTTCATGTAACTGGTATAGAATTAAATCTTATGGACATTGAGTTTGATAGCCACAACCATATTTTTGTAGAACAAAATCTAAACCAATTTGATTATGTTATTATTCCATCCCCAACAGTTATTGATTATCTTAGAGATGTTATTAAATTAGCCCAAAAACCAACCTTTATTACAGTTGGCCCCGCTAGTGCTACTAAACTATCAAAACTTACTGATAAAGAAGTTATTTATCCAACACTTGGAGCTGGAGGTGCTGCATTATTTAATGAAAAGCTACTGAATCTAGATCTTCAAAATAAGATGGTCTTGGTAATCAAAGGTGAGGGTGGTAGTGAACAACTGTTTTTAAATATGGCAGGGCATAGTATAAAGTGGACAGCTATTGATATATATAAGAGGATAAAGCATCCTATTGATTCTGATGAGTTTAAAAAAATGCTCTTAATAGATGGGGTTAAAGGTATAATTATAACCAGTAGTAGTTTGGTAGAATGGCTATTTGAACAAGCCAAAATCTCCAACTGCTTGGAGCTATTAAAAAATTGTTTATTTTTGACGATGCACTCTAGAATAGAAAAAAAATTAATTGAGTTTGGTGCATTTAAAGTGCTTCTATCCGAAAGAACGGATAGAAAATCTATAATTGAACTAATTAAAGGTTTGGAATGACAGATACAATAAAAACAAGTAAATTGGGTGTTTTAGCACTTTTATTATCGTTGCTAACTATTGGTAATATTGGTTATTTATATTATAATCAATTAAATTTTAATAAATCACTTAAAGCCCAAATTGAAATGATAAAAGCTAATAATAACTCCCAAAATAAAGCAAATCAAATTATGCAAAGTGAGCTTAGTAATTCTATAAGTAAAATAGATAGTCAAGTAAGTGGCTTATCAGGTAAACAAAATAGCGTGATTATATTTCAGTTAAACCAGCTAATTAGCTTAGCTAATCAAGGTCTTATTGTGTATGGAGATATTGAAGGAAGTATCCGTATTTTAAATTATGCTAAAGAAATGCTGGATGGCAATAATGACCCAATCTTTACAGGGGTTAAGTTTGCTATTGCTAGTGATGTTACCAAATTACAATTGCGTCCAAAAGTGGATAGTGTTATTATCAATAGTGAATTAGATAGTTTGGGAGCAGTATTATCTAACATGAAGTTAGATAAAGAGTCTGAACTAATTACTATTACTAAAGATACTAAATTAAAACAATTTTGGTCGAATATTAAAGATAGCTTACTTGGTTTAATTAGGATTAAGAGGGTTGGTGCAATTGATAATGACAGAACACTGCCAATAGCAATAGATGAAATAAGAATGTATACTATAGGGGCTAAACTAGCTTTTTTACAACATGATGAAGGAAGCTTTGAGTATAATCTTAATATGGCACGCAAAACTCTTGGTTTAAGTTTTACTAATTATACTGGTTTTAAGGAAGTTGATGCTAAGCTTGAAGCTTTGCAAAAACTTAATATAAGTAATACTACTGTCAATATTGATGCAACAGTTAAAGAGTTCAATAAACTAAACAATCTAAAATAATAATATAGCTAAAGTGGATCATAAATACAATGCTACGTCAAACAAAATTTGCTACTAAAAATAGAACTACAATATTGCCAGATACCTCAGCACGACTAATCAATGATTGCACGGCGGTTCTATTATTTGCATTTGCTTTGGTACTAGGTGGAATGTTATTTACTTATTCGGTTAATGACCCATCGTGGTTTAGAAGCTCTGATTCTAATATAGTCAATAATAAATTTGGACTTTTAGGTTCTTATACGGCAGATATAATCTTTTCGGTTTTTGGTCACTCAGGGTGGTGGTTATTTATCGGTATTTTCTACCTTGGTTATCGTAAGATTATTAGAAGTAGTATTACGACTGGTAATTGGTATATTATTTTTCAGATTGTAAGCTTTATATTGCTTTTGATTAGTTCAACTATTCTTGAGTACCTAATATTGTACTCTTCTCCCAGTGCTATGCTACATAATGGTAATGGCGGCTTATTAGGTAAAATATTGTATAATTATTTTGCTAGTAATTTTGGCTACCTTCAAACTACAATTGGAGTGTTTTTAACCGCGATTACTTTTTTTACTTGTGCATTTAGTGTATCTTTGATGAGTCTATCCGAGGTCATTGGCTTTGTCTTGGAGTCTTTGGTTGGTTTGATAGCACGTTCTAAAAATATTTTACCTGATACTAAACCACAGAATGTTGTAGAAGAAGCATATTTTGATGGTTTTAGTAGCCTTCTTGATGACAATAAACCCAAACCAGAGCAGATAATTAATAGACGCTTTGGAAGTGCAACACAAAAAATTTCATTTACAATAGAAGATAGTAAAGAACCTGAAGAAGAGCTAGGGCTTTATATAGAAGAGCCAACGGTTAAAATAACTAGAACTAATAAAACTCCATTACAAAATCATTCTAATGGTGATTTACCAAGTACTTCATTACTAAATCCGCCTGCATTGCAGTTAGAAACTGTTTCTGCTGAAACATTAGAGTTTGTATCGATGTCTATAGAAAATAAACTGTCTGAGTTTGGTGTTGAAGCTAAAATTACGAATGCTGAAAGTGGACCCGTTATTACTAGGTATGAGCTATTACCTTCTCGAGGAGTTAGAGGGGATAAAATTGTTGCCCTAGGTAAAGAAATTGCTCGTGGATTGGCACTTACTAATGTGCGTATAGTTGAGACAATACCTGGTAAAAACTCAATGGGCATTGAAGTGCCAAATTTTAAACGAAAAATTATATATTTGAAAGAAATTTTTGATTCGCCAGTTTATACAAATAGCCAAAGCAAGCTAACTCTTGCTCTTGGTAAGGATATAGCTGGTAAGGTAGTAGTAACTGATCTTGCTAAAATGCCACATTTATTGGTAGCTGGTACTACTGGGTCTGGTAAATCAGTTGCGGTTAATGCGATGATATTATCAATACTATTTCAAGCTACTCCTGAGGAAGTTAAATTTATCATGATTGATCCTAAAATGGTAGAGCTATCTTTTTATCAGGATATTCCACACCTACTAGCACCAGTTGTAACAGATATGATGCAAGCGGCAAATGCTCTAAAGTGGACTGTTGGTGAGATGGAGCGCAGGTATAAAGTAATGGCTAAGATTGGCTGTAAAAATATTAGCTCCTTTAATCAAAAAATTATTGATGCTGATAAAAGTAACAGTCCAATTGCTCATCCATTCTCTCGTGATGATGCCCCTGAATATCTTGAAAAATGGCCATACATTGTAGTTATTATCGACGAATTAGCTGATTTAATGATGGTAACTGGTAAAAAAATTGAGCAATATATTGCACGTATTGCACAAAAAGCACGTGCAGTAGGTATTCATTTGATAGTTGCGACTCAAAGACCTTCCGTTGATGTGATTACTGGGCTTATTAAGGCTAATATTCCAGCACGGATTTCGTTCCAAGTGTCAAGTAAAATAGATTCAAGAACTATTTTGGATCAAATGGGAGCTGAGACATTACTTGGTCAAGGGGATATGTTATTCTTACAGCCAGGTTCTGGCTTTCCACAGCGTATTCATGGTGCTTTTGTAAATGATGATGAATTAAATAAGGTGGTAGAATATTTAAAAACGACGGGTAGTCCAGAATATGTTGAAGAGGTATTAAATGGTGTAGCTGAGGGTGTTGAACTACCTGGGTTTGAGGATGAGTCAACTAGTAGAGACACTGAAAAAGATCCGATGTTTGATGAAGCCGTTAAATTTATTTATGATACCAAGCGTTGTTCAATAAGTTCTTTGCAAACTAGGTTCGGAATTGGGTATAATAGGGCTGCTAGAATAATGGCACATTTGGAAGATATTGGTATGGTAAAGCGTACTGATAGGGGTGGTTTTGAATTAATTAGAAGGAGTGAAAATGATTAAAATGAATAAAGGTGTTGCAATGTTGGCCTCTTTGATGTGGTTAAATGGTTGTGGTATGACTAATGCCCCAGTTGTCGGTAGTGGTAAAATTAGCTATGGTGATACCAACGCGGTTGAAACTGTAAATACTGATTTTGGTTCAACTGACTTAAATATGGTAGCTCAAACAATGGCTGATGATTTGATTACAACTGGAGCACTAAATGGCTGTAAAACATATACAGTATCAGCAGTTAGAAATAAGACTGATCAGTATATTGACACGGAGACTATTACTCAAAGTATCAAGACTCGCTTAATGAAGTCTAACTTAGTTAAATCTAAGTATGTATTATCACAAGCTCAAATGCAAAATCAAACTGATGAGTTATCCCGTCAAAATAATAGTGGGCTATATAAAGATGCAACCAAACTGGGTCAGATGAAATCTGCACAAT
>CANEUJ010000050.1 GCA_947441745.1 Neisseriaceae bacterium
CTATTATATGCTTGAGAGCCCTGGTAAGATGTATTGGCATCATCTGATGCTATTTGGGAGGCTGATATATTGCGGGATTCGATTTTACCTGAGGAGCTACCGTTAGCATGATTACCAGCAGTTGAGTTGCAGCCGCCCAAAATGACTAGTAATGATATTGTAATTATTATTCGAGCTCTCATGGCTTACTCCTATTGTTAAACTAATGTGTGATTTGAACATAAATTACACTGTACTTAATACCCCACAAAACAGTAAGTAAAAACATTATGCTTTTTATTGATACAATAATTTTTACTTTTCTAGTATAATAGAGCTATCAAAAGCTTCACATTTGGAGTATTTTCTCGCATAATATATTTCTTCGTGCTAGGATAAAGTAATGCAGAACATCATAAAACTATCACTGAACTTCAAATTAATTATTTTCTTAGTTATTCTTGAAGTTTTAACTATACCAATTGTTGCAATAACAAATAGTATTGTTGTTAATAATCCAATCTATCTACTTATAATAGGATTTGTTGCAGGAGCATTAGCAATATTAGTGATTTTGAAATTAATTGAAACACCAATAAAGAGATTCTTTTCAAAAGAATTGAATGTCGAAATTATTAAAGTTAACGGCAGTTTATATATAGGTTTATTATCTGGGTTTTTATTAATGTTTATGTTTTTTACACAAGAGATTGTTATTCACTTCACCAATAATGATTATATAGTAGGTTTAGTTTCTGCATTTTTTAGTGTGGGTGTTACTTTAATTATATATAGGATTATGTTGCATTTATTTAATTATGGTATTAAAATTACAACCTCTAATAATCAAGTGCTTACGCTTACAGTAGATTATCGCGATATTATCATAATTACTCTTTTATTCACTCTATACGAAACCATTGCCTCTCCATTATCAATTATATGGCTACCACATATTTCCCATAGGCTACTATGGGGCATATTATCAGGAATAGTTTCAGGAGTAAGTGGTGGATTACCATTAATTCTCATAAGCCATTTAACTGGCTACAAAATTCAATTAAGATTATATTCTAGATAATTTAATATCTTTTAAGCATGACTCAATATCTGAGTAAGTAAATTTAAAGTTATGTTCTTGAAGCTTCAGTGGAACCACCTTCTGCCCTGATAGTAATAACTCGCACCCCATCTGCCCAAACAATAGCTTTATAGCAAACTTTGGTAAATTAAACCAACAACGCTTGTTATATACCCGACTAATTGTATGAATTAAGTTTTTATAGCTAATGATTTCTGGTGATACCAGATTAATCGCACCAGTAATATCACGCTTATTAATTAAAAAACCAATTGCATCACACAAATCAGTGATACTAATATAACAAAAAGGCCAAGATCCATCACTAATACCACTACCAACTCCTAATTTAAACGGTAATAGTATTTTATTCAATGCTCCGCCATGCCCAGATAATACTACTCCAAAACGCATATTAACTACACGCCCTAAATAATCAAATGTGGCAGTCTCCCATTTTTTAGTTATCTCTTCACTAAAACTGGTATAATGATTATAATCTAGCTTAGTATATTCGCTATATATTTGATTATCTTGAGGGTAAATGCCAATTGCACTAGCACATAGTAAATCAGGTTTATTTGGCAATTGATTCAGAATAGTTACTAAAATTTTGGTTGTGGTAATGCGACTATCTAAAACCTCTTGTTTTCTTTTTTCACTCCAACGCTTATCCCCAATATTCGCACCACTTAAGTGAATCACTGCTGTAGCTTTGGACAAGAGCATTGGATTAGCCTTAATATCATCAAAGCTATAAGTATTTAGGCTTGGATTACTTTTACGTGAGATTAAAATAAACTCAAATCTATCACTATAATGCTTTTGTAACTGCATAGCAATAAAACCACTGGCTCCAGTAATAGCAATAATTGGTTTCATAATTTCACCTGACTTAAACAACTACTGGCGTTCAGGGCGAAGCTCTCGCACTTTAGCCCCAGTTTGCCACATTTCACTATTATGAATTTCATCTAACTCTTTTTGTAGCTTTTCACGATAATCAGATTCACTATTTAGCTTAATTGAACGATCAGCTTCAGCACCACTTACAACACTTTCGTATAACGAATCAAAAACTGGCTCTACCGCTTTTTTAAACTTATCTTTCCAGTCAAGAGCTCCACGTTGTGCTGTAGTTGAACAATTTGCAAACATCCAATCCATACCATGCTCACCTATTAGCGGTATAAGACTTTGAGTTGCTTCTTCTACTGTTTCATTAAATGCCTCTGATGGCGAATGTCCATGCTTACGCAGTAAATTATATTGAGCTTCCATCAAGCCAGCAATAGCCCCCATTAAAGCACCACGCTCACCCACTAAATCACTTGTAACTTCACTTTGAAAATCAGTCTTAAATAAAAACCCTGAACCAATACCAACCCCTATAGCACATGCTATATCATACGCATTTCCTGTTGCATCTTGATGTACTGCATAGCTTGAGTTAATTCCACGACCTTCAAGAAAATTTTGACGTACAGAGCGACCAGATCCCTTTGGTGCAACTAAAACAACATTAATATCTTTAGAAGGAACGATTTTAGTTTTATCCGCATACGCAATTCCAAAACCATGAGAAAAGCATAATGTCTTACCTTTGGTTAAATATTTGGAAATCGATGGCCAAACACTAATTTGGGCGGCATCAGATAAAAGATAACAAATTATTGTACCTTTGGCTGCTGCTTCTTCAATCTCAAATAAGGTCTCACCAGGAACGAAACCATCTTTTATTGCTTTGTCCCAAGTAGCTGAATTTTTGCGTTGTCCAATAATAACATTTAAGCCATTATCACGTGAATTAAGTGCCTGAGCTGGGCCTTGTACTCCATAGCCTATAATAGCTATAGTTTCATTTTTTAAAGTCTCAAGAGCCTTATTTAAAGGAAACTCATCACGAGTTACTACGTCTTCATTACACCCACCAAAATTAATTTGAGCCATTTTCTTCTACCTTTTTGAAATACAATTAAATACTAACCTTCGTACACCAGCTACTATATTTATAAACTTGTCCATGAACCGTTGCAAAATATTCTTTTTGTAAGAGGCTACTTAATTTACCGATCTTACCATCCCCTATTGTTCTTCTATCAATAGAACTAACCCACGCAACTTGACAACCTGTTCCAGTTAAAAAAACCTCATCAGAAACATAGAGCTCACTTCTATCAATACTTCTCTCAATTACTTTAATCCCCATATCTGTTGCAATTTGGATCACGGTTCTACGGGTAATACCTTCTAGAACATCATCTGTAATAGGAGGTGTAACCAAAAAACCATCACGAATAATAAATATGTTTTCAGCTGAACCTTCACTAACATTACCATTTTCACTTAATAATATCGCTTCATCAAAGCCATTATCATTAGCTTCTTTTCTTGCCAACGCCGAATTCATATATGTACCCGAAAATTTCCCACGTGATGGAATTGAATTATCACTAACACGCCTCCATGAAGATACCATTAGGTTCAAGCCTTTATCAACTGGTAAATACTCTTCCAAAGGAATCATATATAAGGCAAAAGATAATTCTACATTAGCCAAATTTGGCCCTAATTTGGTATTACCAACATATGCAAATGGTCTAAAGTATGAATTACAATTTGGAGCATTTTTAATTAATAACTCTTTATGAATTTCAACTAACTCTTCTACAGTATATGGAAATGTACAACCCAAAATTGCAACTGATGATATAAAACGTTTATAATGATCATTTAGCCTAAACACAGAAATACTATTGTCAGATTTATTGTAATACCCACGGATACCACCAAATACTCCCGTACCGTATTGAAGAGCATTAGTCATAATCGATACTTTTGCATCAGCAAGATTCGTTATTTTACCTTCAAAGAATGCATATTTAAAATCTGCCATCGAACACCTTTCTATATTTCTTAATTATTTAACTTGTGTACGCACCAACAGATGCACACGCAACTAAGCGTGCATATTTCGCCAAAACACCACGTTTATATTTAAGCTTTGGAGCTCTCCAATCAACCAAACGCCTTTTAATTTCTTCTTTTGATAATTCAAGATCAAGCATTCTTTTTGTAATATCAATATTTATAATATCACCTTCACCAACTATTGCTAAAAGCCCACCATTATATGCTTCAGGCGATACATGACCGATCATAATTCCATGTGTTCCCCCTGAAAACCTTCCATCAGTGACTAAAGCAACATCTTTACCTAAGCCAGCCCCCATTAAAGCAGATGATGGAGATAACATTTCACGCATACCAGGGCCCCCCTTAGGACCTTCATAGCGAATTACTATTACATCACCTTTATTTATCATACCGTCTAGTATTGCAGTTAGTGCATCTTCTTCACAATCAAATACTCTAGCAGGGCCACGATGTTGTAGTACTTCTTTACCTGATAGTTTTAGAACAGAACCATCTGAGGCAAGGTTACCTCTTAGAATTAAAATATGTTTGCTCGGAGGTGCAAGCGGTTTATCAACTGGTAAAATCACATCTTGATTAGTTGGTAAATCTATTATACTTTCCAGATTTTCAGCGACAGTCTTTCCAGTTACAGTCAGACAATCACCATGAATTAGACCATGCTTATACAGGTGTTTCATAACAAGAGGAATACCACCAATCTTAGATAAATCATTCATTACATATTTACCAAATGGTTTAAAATCACCTATAAGTGGTACTTTCGCACCAATTGTCTCAAAATCATCGATACTAAGCTCTACCTCAGCCTCATGAGCTAGAGATAGTAGGTGTAAAACTGCATTAGTTGAGCCACCTAAAGCCATAACTACAGTTATAGCATTTTCAAAAGCCTTCCTTGTCATAATATCACGAACACGAATACCTTTTTCTAATAAGACTTTAAGTGCCTTTACCGAGTTTATGCAATCAGCATACTTTGCATCAGAAATTTTATTATTTTCATCAACCGCAGAATTACTTGCACTACCTGGCAAACTCATACCTATTGCTTCTAGAGCTGATGCCATAGTATTTGCGGTAAACATCCCACCACAAGCACCATTTCCAGGGCAAGAATGACATTCAATTTCATATAACTCTTCATCATTCATTTTACCAGCACTATGATTCCCAACAGCTTCAAAAATACTCACAACTGTTAGATCTTTACCATGCAATTTACCAGGTAGAATTGATCCACCATATAAAGTAATTCCAATACTATTATTTCTGGCTAATGGAATTAAGGATGCAGGGATAGTTTTATCACAACCTGATAGAGCAATAATTCCATCTGAAGCATAAGCTTCATGCATAGTTTCAATACAATCAGCAATTAATTCACGAGATACCAGCGAATATTTCATCCCCTCCATACCATTAGTCTGACCATCAGTTACAACTGGAGTACCAAATAATACAGATTTACCCAAAGATGCTTTAATTTCAGAACATATCACATCACCCAAATCACGAATATGTGAATTACATGGAGTTATATCAGTATAAGGACATGCAACAGTAATCAAAGGTTTAGTAAAATCTTCATCTGTAAACCCAACCGCCCTAAGCATAGCTCTAGCAGGAGCACGTCTAATCCAGTCATCTCCTCCAGGAGTTCCTGTCAACATACCACTTCTATGTTTTAGTTCTTTAGTCATAAACACCTTCTTTTAGTTTAAATTATATAACTATATAGTAACTCTTTATCAGATAAAATCCTGTAATTAATACCCGTACTACTTAAACGTTCCAAAAAAGGTACAAAATCAGTTTTATTTGATAACTCAATCCCAACTAATGCAGCTCCAGCTTCACGGTTAGTTTTTTTCATATACTCAAAACGTACGATATCATCATTAGGCCCCAATGCATAATCTACAAACTTACGGAGTTGCCCAGGTTTTTGATTAAACTCAACGATCAAATAGTGCTTACGTCCATTATATACTAAGCTACGCTCCATGACCTCTGGATAGCGTAAAATATCATTATTACCACCGCATAATATACAAACAATTGTTTTACCTTTAATCTCATCTGCGATAATATCAAGAGCCGAAATCGGTAATGCACCAGCAGGTTCAGCAATAATACCATCATTTTGATAAAGCTCTATCATTGTCGTACATACTTTACCCTCAGGAACTAACACTGTCTTTGCTAAATTTCTTTTACATATTGCAAAAGTATTGTCGCCAACATTCTTAACTGCTGTTCCATCAACAAATGTATCAATGCTCTGTAGTGGTGTAACTTTCCCATTTTTGATTGATTCGCTCATACCAGCAGCCCCAAGTGACTCAACACCAATAATCTGTATGTGTTCATTTTTGTGTTTGAAATATGATGAGACCCCCGAAGCTAATCCACCGCCACCTATTGCAACTACAGCAATATCAATCATGTTTCCAATTTCGTTATAGACTTCGCGAGCAACTGTACCTTGACCACACATCACATTATAATCATTAAAAGGATGCACATATGTTGCATTATGAGATAGACAATACTCTTGAGCGGCATTACTAGCATCATCATATGTATCACCTATCGTTACTATCTCAATATATTTCCCACCAAAGCTTCTCACCCGATCAATTTTTTGTAATGGAGTTGATATTGGCATAAAAATAACACCTTTAAGCTCTAAAGCAGCACAACTATAAGCAACCCCTTGAGCATGATTACCCGCACTAGCACATACTATTCCTTTTTGCTGCTCTTCTACACTTAAAGCAAATATTCGATTGTATGCTCCACGCACTTTAAAAGATCTACAACGTTGCAAATCCTCACGTTTAAGATAAACATTAGCTGAATACTTCTTTGATAAACGTTCCGAATATTCTAATGGTGTATTAATTACAATATTTTTAAGGTTACTTGCAGCTTGTTCAATATCTTGTAATTCTAAAATCATAGATCATTTTGCCCTTATATCATAAGCGATCATCAATTAGCGGTTTTCTTAATAATTTCATCGGCATTTTATCAATAATTTTTACATCAACCAATTCAATAATCTTATTTAACTGCTTGATTAGTAAACCAACTCTATCATCGGTAGAATAAACTACCACATTCCAATATGATAAGGGTTCAGAATGTCTTGAAATATTAATATGTTCAATATTAATTCTTAACCGCGAAAACATTCCAGAAACTCTTTGTAATACAAATAAAGTATTTTGAGTAATAATTGATAATACGTACATGTTTGTATTAACAAACTCATCATATTCATTAAGTCCTGTTTTCATACATCATCAACCCTTATTTTAATCGAATATCACCAACACCAGTACCTGCAGCTACCATAGGAAATACTTTCCCTTGCTTTTCTACCATCACCTCAAGTAAAAACGAACTTTCAGCTTCAAGTAATTTATCTAGTGCAGAATCTAAATCAGAAGCATCTTCAATATGTAGAGCAGGTATCGAATATGCTTCTGCAATTTTTATAAAATCTGGATTTAACAAGTTAGTAAACGAATAGCGTTCTTCAAAAAACATCTCTTGCCACTGCCTTACCATTCCCAAATGTTCGTTATTCAATATTATTATCTTAACGCTTATTTGCTCCTGAGTCAAAACAGCGAGCTCCTGAATATTCATCTGAAAACCACCATCACCAACAATAACTATAACCTCACGTTTGGGAGCTGCAAATTTAGCACCAATTGCAGCTGGGAGTGAGTATCCCATAGTTCCTAAACCACCTGAGGTTATATGTGAACGTGGATATTTAAATTCATAATAGCGAGCTGCTATCATTTGGTGTTGCCCCACATCACTTACAATTACTGCATTACCTTTGGTTTTTTGAGATAACAAGGCAACTACCTCAGCCATCTTTATCATCTGTCCAGCTTGGTTAGTTATTTGATGATTAATAACCTCATCATGCTCTTCTTGATAGTAATCATGAAACCTTTTTATCCAAATATCATGATTATTAGGTAGAATATGTTTATATAACTCTAATAAAACATCTTTAGCATCGCCACAAATTGCAACGTCTACTTTTACGTTTTTATTAAATTCAACGCTATCAATATCAATATGAATAATCTTAGCTTGTTTGGCATAGGTATTTAAATTACCAGTGACCCTATCATCAAATCTCATGCCAATGGCAATAATCAAATCTGCTTCATTGGTTAATAAATTAGGCCCATAATTACCGTGCATCCCAAGCATACCCACATATAAGGGGTGATCCATAGAGATACATGATAAGCCATGTAAAGTGCATGCTACAGGAATCCCAGCAAGACTTGCAAAACGCTCTAGTTCATTCTCTGCATTAGCTTTAGTCACACCATGACCTGCAAAAATGCATGGTTTTTTAGCTGAATTAATTAACTTAGCCGCATTCTCAAATTCATCATTTAATACTTGTAGCTTATGATCGATAAATATTTCAAGATCTTTTATATCAAACTCCATCTCGCCTTGCTGAGCATCTTTAGTGATATCAATCAAAATTGGGCCATGGCGACCACTTAGTGCAATATGAAAAGCTTTAGCTAGAATATATGGTATTTCAGATGCTTTATTAATCTGGTAATTCCATTTAGTAATTGGTATTGTCATACCAACTATATCAGCCTCTTGAAAAGCATCAGTTCCAATAAGTGCACTATTAACTTGCCCAGTAAGGCATACAATAGGAATTGAATCAAGCATAGCATCAGCAATACCAGTAACAAGATTAGTTGCTCCAGGGCCAGAAGTTGCAATACAAACACCAACCTTCCCACTTAGACGAGCGTACCCTTCAGCTGCAATTACAGCACCTTGCTCATGCCTAACCAATACATGATGCAATTTATCTTCATTAAACAATGCATCGTAAGTTGGCATTATAGCTCCACCAGGGTAGCCAAATATATGCTTAACACCAAGATGTACCAGTGATTTAACTATCGCTTCAGCTCCAGTCATCTTCATGTTATATAGATCCTTTTTGAAATGGCGGAGAAAGAGGGATTCGAACCCTCGGTACGTTACCGTACGCTACCTTTCCAAGGTAGTGCAATCGACCACTCTGCCATCTCTCCGCAGTTGAAGTGTTTATTATACTATTTTGTGGCTAGTTTACTCAACTGTAAATTAAAGCCAGCGACAGTTTGTTTAAGTTCATTTGCACGCAATGTATCACGCTCCACTAGGTCTTTTGGGGCTCTATCTAGATATGATTTATTATCTAGTTTTTGCATTATCTTTTCTAGCTCTTTGGTATTTTTCTCAATTTCTTTATTTAAACGTATCTTCTCAGCATCAATATCAATTTCAACTTTCAGCATCATTTTAATACGTCCAACAATAGCGATTGGAGCCACACCATTATCATCTAATACATTCACAAACGTGATTTCACTAATTTTTGCTAAGCTTTTAATATATGGTACAAAGTCATCCATAATCAAATCATCTGGCTTAGTTTCAATAATTAAAGGCACTTTTAAACCTGGATTTAGATTCATTTCAGCTCTTAAATTTCTAACACTTCCAACAATTTCCTTCAAAGAGTTAATCGTTGCGATACTTGTAGCATCTGGTGCTGGCAATTCTGAAACCATTGGATGTTCTGCTATCATAATCGAGTCAGTGGGTTTTTTGCCATATATCGTTGCCAGTGATTGCCACAACTCCTCGGTAATAAAAGGCATTATTGGATGCAGTAGACGTAAAATACACTCCAACACTTGTAATAGTGTATTAATTGTACTAGCCCTTATCTTAAAATCATCACTTTGCAAATTAACCTTAGCTAACTCCAAATACCAATCACAATACTCATTCCACACAAATTCATATAATTTTTGAGCTATCATATCAAAACGATATGTCTTATACCCATAATCAACCTCAGTAATTACACGGCTTAATTCACTTAAAACCCAATCATCAACGAAATTTAATTCAGAGCTTTCACCAATTAAATGAGCATGCTGTTCAGTATTCATTAACATAAAGCGAGTTGCATTCCATAATTTATTACAAAAATTACGCGAGCCTTCAATTTTCTTAACATCAAAACGCACCTCACGACCATGAGTTGCAAGGGATGCGAAAGTAAATCTTAGTGCATCAGCTCCAAATGGTAAAAAGCCATCTGGATAGTCACGAGCTGTTAATTTACTAATTGTTTCAGCTTGTTTTGGGTTCATAAGATTGGCTGTACGTTTTTTTATCAGATCTTCAAGAGTAATTCCATCAACCAAATCCAACGGATCAATTACATTTCCTTTAGATTTAGACATTTTATTACCATTGGCATCTTGAATTAGGCCA
>CANEUJ010000051.1 GCA_947441745.1 Neisseriaceae bacterium
GCCATTGCCATAGCTACATTTATTGACTCAGTATTATTTTGCATAGGGATATTTACTTTTGTATCTATCATATTAAGTATATTAGAACTTATACCTGAACCTTCATTACCAAATACCCATGCTGTTGTAGATCTTAAATTCATATCATACAAACTATTTTGGGAATGTGGAACTGTTGCTATTAATGTACCTTTAAATATTTTTATAAAGCTAGTAATATCATTAATATCAATGATATTTACTCCAAATACAGCACCTTGTGAACTTCGTAATACTTTTGGATTATACGAGTCTACGCACCCATTGGTTAGTAAAATATTATTTATACCACTAGCTTTCGCATTTCTAATAATTGTTCCTAGATTGCCTGGATCTTGCACATTGTCTAAAACAATACAATCTTCATTATAAATATCATTATGAGCAACTTTAAAACCCGCAATCCCAACTATATCATATTTACCATCAAGAAGACTTATCTTCGTGAATACCTTAGTGCTTACTTTATAGATGGGAACATCTTTGGGCAGGGCTTTATAATCACGGCTATCATCAACTAATATAATCTCCAAAAAGCCATATTTATATGCCTCTTCTATCAAATGTAGACCATAGATAACACATTTTTTTTCACTATTTCGATAACTACTACTATTTACTAGTTTTACGATTTGTTTTATAAGTGGATTGTCTAGTGATTGTATATCTAACATTTTGCTCCTAGATAAAACTCGGCTAGTTTAATATCTGATGGATAAGTTAGTTTTATATTGCTTACTTCCCCCTGAAATAGGCGAACTGGTAGTCCCAAAGCTTCAACCGCACTAGCATCATCAGTTATAACACTTAAATCACAACTAGATAATGCTTTATGTAATACATTATAACGAAACATTTGTGGTGTTTGAGCATGATATAGACTATTTCTATCGACTGTTTTGATGATTACCTCATTGTTGCTATATTTTAGTGTATCACTTACAGGAATAGCTAATATCCCGCCAACTTTATCTTCGGTTAGTTTGAGTAGCATATCTTTGATAGTTTTAGGACTAATGCAACAACGTGCAGCATCATGAACCAGTACCCAATCATCAACCTCACAGTTAAGTACATTTAGCCCATTTAATACCGTTTTAGCTCTAGTGTCAGAACCAACACGAGCAACTCTAATTTTGGGAGATATTAAAGCATATTTATCAATATCTGTATCACTATTAGATACTACAACAACTATCTCAGCAATTTCAGGAATCTGTAGAAAAACATTTAAAGTATGTTCAATTACAGTTTTGTCACCAATTTTGGTATACTGCTTTTGAGTAACACCCCCAAACCTTGAGCCACTTCCAGCACATGGAATAAGAACATAATTACTCATATATTTGATTTCTTATTAAACCACGGGCTTTTACCATTTGACAATTTGTCCAATTGCTCTAAATATGCCAAATGTAATTGCTCTTCTTCTACTGTTGGCTTAATAACATGCAAATCAAACTTACTACTATCAATTTTATTGAAGTTATATTGGCTCTTGGCAGTTTGTTGCTCTAGAAGATTTATTTGTTCCCGTGTTAGATTAAGGTACACATCAGCTAACAAGCGGCAGTCAATTAAGGCACCATGGTAATCGCGGTTGCTTCTATCAACTTTAAAGCGATCACAAAGAGCATCAAGGCTGTTTTTGCCACCAGGAAATTTTTGGCGTGCCATAGCAAGGGTATCAATAACACCACTTATATAACTATCAACAGTTTTACCTTTTTCTATCAAATTAAATTGATAGTTTAGAAACCCCATATCAAATTTGGCATTATGGATAATTAATTCACTATCTTTGATGAATTCTCTAATCTCATTAATCACCTCAGAAAATGTAGGCTTATCTGCCACCTGTTCATCAGTAATACCATGTATTCTAGAAGCATTAGGGTCTATCTCACGCTCAGGATTGATATACAGATGTAATTTATTACCAGTTAGTTTACGCTCAAACATTTCAAGAGCTGCAAACTCGATAATTCTATGCCCATCTTCTACTTTAAGTCCTGTAGTCTCAGTATCCAAAATTAATTGGCGAATAGGTTCACTCATTTATAATACCTTAAAGCGAAACATAGTTGTACCACATGAGCTACATGTATAATAACGCAGCTTACCTGTTTTACTAATCAAGCCTTGGTTATTAAGATTACTCGAACCGCAGTTATGACAAGCAACCCCCACCTCAAGCTTGCTATTTGGATGTGCATGAAGATATTCATTTACTTCAGGTAATTTTGACCAACGAATAAATTTGATTACAAAACTTGAAGTATAGATTATAATACCAGCCAATAAAAACCAGATAAAATTTAAACTAAAAAATACTATTAACCCAACTAATATTGTAAATACTATTACGACTCCAAAACAACCACCAATTAGTGGTGAGAAGAATGCTCCAATAAATAAAAACAATAAAAAAGTCGCAAACACTTCACCAAAATACATAATACTTCCTATAAAATTAGTCTAATATTGCTGATATTTTACCATAGCTAATAGATAAAAGTTATAGAATATAATAGCTATTGCAGTTTTGAGTTTATTTAGAGCTAAATAAACCATAATGGATGGTTTACCAAACCATTAGTATAAAAAACGCCAGGGATACCAGCGTTTTTTATATATTAACAAACTCCAGATGGATTATTTCATTTGGTTGTGAGCAGCAATCTGCATTACGGCCTCTATTGTTGGATGATTCATGTAAATTGGTTGAGACTGTGATGGCGTACTAAATAAACTCACATTAGCAAATAATTGACTATTATCAACCTGTTTACATGTCACTAAGCCTGGTGAGTTGTCATGTATATTACCATTTGCTCCCAAATAGCCACAAGCTGACATCCAGTTTAGATTGGTAACTACAGAGTCATACTTAATTGATAATAAAGTAACTGGAGTATTCGTAGTTAGATTATAGGTATCTGCATTTCTCACCAAAGCTGAAATCCCTGGATCTGTTAGTAATGAAGGCTGAATGAATGATGATGCAGAGTTTGTAGCAACTCCTTCGCCAAGAGCCTTAAACAAATCCATTGTATTAGTATAATCACCCACAAAGTATTTATTAGCTACTGCAGCGTTAAATACCTGATCTGCGATATTGAGTTGATGAATACCTTTAGTATTAAATAGATTCATTATATTATAACTAGCATCCATACCACTAGCTAGTAAATTAGCTGCCGTACAGTTTGTGTTACTAAAAGAACTAATAAGTGATGCTGGATTTAGACACGTAGATTGAGAGGCATATGGTGGCACAAAAACCAAATTATAAGCAGCCGGAGTATAGTCATAAACCACCAAAGTATTAACCATATAGGCACCTAGAGGTGGTTTGGCAGTTGCAATCTCGTACTGAGCCCATGCACGATACTTATATGTATAAGTTGGATCGGCAACCATAAGATCTTGACATATTGAATTATCTGGCTCACATCCAGGAGATGCATTCCATGGGTTTAATTTAGTATTATAAGCATTTGGAGGGTTATTTACATTATCAAATCCAAATGGAAGTTCTTGATTTGTTAAATCATAAGCACCTGAAACACCAACAGTCCCTTTTAGACTCAAACCAGTATTTTCAATAATATTAGCATAGCTACCCCCGATTAGGTTTGTAGCTTTTAGTGCATAGCCAGCACCTTCAGAGTATGAAGAAATAAAGAGACTCTTGTTCTTAGTTTTAGCTAACTTAATCCCATAGCTTTCTTGTAAATAAGTATCTAATGCTTTTAACATATACATACCACTTAAAGCATTTGGCTCAGAAAGTAATACATATGGGTGTACTACTGCAGCATCAATACCTTGACCAATATAATCTGGTGCAATTACTATATAGCCATCACTAGCATAAATCGAAGATAATTCAAACTGAGTATAGAATGTACTTTGATCATCCAAAGATATCGCACTACTTTCATGCTTATTTCCATATCCAGATGGAATGCCTGCTTTAGATAATACAGTTGGGTGATAGTATAAAACTACACCTTTAATTTGACTCTCAGGTAGAGGGTTATTATTACTATCTAATGGTAATACTACTAACCCCGAAACAACTTCAGTTGAGGCTGAATTACCAGTAAACATAAAAGGGGCACCAGGGGTAGTATAAGTTATGTAGTCGTATTTAGCGGCAGAAACATTTGCTAAACTTGCTTGATGGTTAACATATCCACCAGGGCCAAATGGTGTTTCCACTTTTACAGGAGCCTCTATACCAAATATTGCAGGATTGTTATTAATATAAGATTCATTTTGTTTTTTTAATGCAACTTGCTGATTAGGGGCTGGATCAAGAAAAGCATTTATTGCAACTGTTGAAAAAATAACATTTAGTGATGCCATAGATACTGGATTAGCACTTTTGCTACCAAACGGTAGAGCTGAAAGATAAGTTGCCAAAGCAGGGTTAGACTCAGCGGTTCCCCCTGACACCAACTGCCCATAATTTGTATTTGGATTACTTCTTGGAGATCCGCCACCATTACAAGCAACTATTACTGCACCTAATGTAACACCAGCAGCATATCCCATAAATTTCTTTAAATTCATCTAGCAATTCCTCTATAACTGAGTTTATATATTCTCTTAGGAAAATAAGAACATTTCCATCCTGAATTATATGCGATTAAATTTTAATAAGTAAATGTTTAGATTCTGCAACGCACAAAATAACTTGATATAACAATATAATTATAGCTATGCAATATATGGTAAAATTCGGATGTATATTTAAAGGAATAAGAGCTGTGATGACTCAGATTATAGATGAACAAATGCTAATGCTAAACCGTGAGCTTGGTTTAATTGAGTTTAATCGTAGAGTCCTTTCAAAAGCAACTGAAATAAATGTACCACTTCTAGAGCGACTCATATATCTTTGTATAGTATGTAAAAACTGCGATGAACTATTTGAAGTGAGAGTTGCAAGATTACAAAAGCTAAATAAAGTTGACCCTGAAGGATTTCTTCAAGATGGACTTACCGCCAAAGAATCTCTAGCAGCAGTAAGAGAAGCTGTGGTTAGTTTGTACGATAACATTTATAATATATACCATCAACACCTAATACCCGAACTTCGTAAAGAACAAATTTATATTCTAGATAGTAGTGAATGGAATACTGCTCAACAAAGCTGGGTTTATAATTATTTTATGCACACCCTAAAACCAATTCTAACGCCAATTGGTATTGACCCATCTCACCCATTCCCACGGGTACCTAATAAAAACCTGCATTTTGCTGTTGAATTGGAAGGTAAAGACCAGTTTGGGCGTAATTCCAGAATAGCCATTGTTGAAGCACCTCGAATTTTAAATAGAGTAATTAAACTACCTCAAGAGTTAAGTAATGGTATTGATACTTTTATATTACTTCAAGACATTATCAAAATTCACGTAGATGAGTTTTTTTATGGGCTAACTGTTCTTGGTTGCTACCCATTTCGAGTAACTCGTGCTGCTGACTTGGAACTAACGGCAAACTCTAAAAACTTACGTCTAGCCCTTACCCGTGAAATCCATAATCGCAAATTTGCCGAATGTTCACGACTTGAATTGGACATTACCAATGCGATCCCAAACGATAAATTTATCGATATTTTACTTAAACAATTTAATATCACCCGCCAAGACTTATATCTAGCCAAAGGACCAGTTAATTTATCACGCCTACTAGAGATTCCAGAGCTAGTAGATCGCCCTGATCTTAGATTCACCACATATACCCCTGGAGTACCCAAAGAATTATCCAAATATAGTGATATCTTCCAAGCAATGGATAATAGCGATATTTTAATCCATACACCATATCAATCTTTTGATCCTGTTGTAGAACTTACTAGAAGAGCGGCAACAGACCCTGATGTATTAGCGATCAAGATGACAGTATATCGTACAGGTGCTGATTCTGAGTTAGTTCAAAACCTAATCAAAGCAGCTCGTGCTGGTAAGCAAGTTGTTGCATCAGTTGAGCTATTTGCCAGATTTGATGAAGAAGTAAATGTTGAACTCTCTAACCAACTAGAAGATGCAGGAGCTCACGTAGTATACGGCGTTATGGGTTATAAAGTACATGCTAAAATGCTATTATTAGTTAGAAAAGAAGGTAGTAAGTTAAAATATTATGCTCATCTAGGGACAGGGAATTATCATCAATCTACTGCCAAAGTATATACTGATTTTAGTTTATTAACCACTAATAAAGATATATCACGAGATGTTGACAATATTTTTGCCCAGATAACTGGTATCGGACGTGCTGGAGTACTTAGTACTTTATTCCAATCTCCATTCACACTACATGATATGCTAATAAAAAAAATCGAGAATGAAATTAATATTGCTCTAAATGGTGGTAAGGCTGAAATAATGGCTAAGATGAACTCACTATTGGAACCACAAATCATCCATGCTCTATATCGTGCATCTGATGCTGGAGTTAAAATCAAGCTTATTGTCCGTGGTGCCTGTGCTCTTCGCCCTAATGTTTCTGGACTCTCAGAGAATATAGAAGTGCGTTCTATTATTGGTAGATTTTTAGAGCATCATCGCGTATTTTATTTCTTTAATGAAGGACAAAAAGATGTATTTATTTCATCAGCAGACTGGATGAAACGTAACTTCTTTCGTCGAGTCGAGACTTGCATCCCAATTTTAGATAACAAAGTCAAACAAAGAATCATTTATGAAGGTTTTAGCGTATATCTAAAAGACAATACCGAAGCATGGATAATGAACAGTAATGGTAGTTATCATAAGCATACTAACCGTGGTAATAAGTTCTCTGCACAACAAACTTTAATGAATAAGCTAGGTAAACATGATTAAGAAATTTGTTATACTCCTGATAATTACCACTCTTAGTGGTTGTGGGTTTCATCTACGAGGTTACAATACCACTGATTATAAATTCCCTTTTGAGACTGTATATATAGAATGTAATAATGTTATTATTTGTACTAACTTTAGTACTATGGTAAAAACTGATGATTTGGCACGTATCGTGAACACCCCTGAGAGTGCTGAAGTTACTATTAAATTATTAAACGAACAAACAAGCCGTGACGCCCAAGGATTTAATGCGGCAGGTAGAATTGCCACATATTCCCTTAGCTATCAAGTACAAGCCCAAGTATGGCAACATAATGAGCAAATTGGTAATACATTAAATATACTCTCTCAATCAATTATGCAGTATAATGATGCAACGATACGATCAAACGAAATTGGTGAGGCTACATTTTGGGATAATTTACATCAAAGTGCCACAAGTCAATTAGTACGGCGTCTAGTTTATTTTAAATATAGAAGTTATAGTGTCGATGAACCCACAGAATCTAAGTGATTATCTATCTACTAAGCTGAAGGCTAATCTTATAGTGATTAGCTCTCCTGAAGAATCATACGCTATAGCGGATTATATGATTTCGTACCTAAGACCAAAGGATACAAAAAATCATAAATTTATCGCAGATCGTAGCTTTAATTTTAAAGATATAAGTAATATTCTAAATAGTGGTAGCTTATTTGATGATAAAACCTATATTGAAATTAACTATAAAACTAAACCAACTATTTCTCACCAAAATGAATTACTAGATATAGTTAATGAATTAAATGAGAATACTTTTATTTTAATTACCACTGATAAATTAACAAAAACTGATTATCAAGCCTCTTGGATGAAACTAGCAAATGCATGGTATATTAATATCAATGATAACTCAGCTACTGAAATAGTCAAGCATATACTAAATAGTAATAGGTTAACTATTGCTAATCAAGCACTCAATCTACTTTTAGAATTAAATCAAAAAAATAGTAATCAATTAATTCAAGAAATCACCAAATTATGCCTACTATTTGAAAGTGGGCATCAAATTAGCCTAAACGATGTAAAAACACATGCACTGGATAATTCACTATATAATGTCTATCAACTAAATAATGCATACTTATCAGGCAATCTAAAACAAGCTATAACTATTTTATCAAATATATATATCAAAACTGAAGATGCGATTTTAATTCAGTGGTTGATTAACGAAGACCTCAAAAAACTAATCCGCCTAAAATCCAAACTTCAACAAAAATATAGTTTTAGTGAAGTTGCAGGCGAACTAAAAATCTGGGGAAGTAATAGCAATTTATACCAAAATGCAGTAGGGAGACTTAGCTACTCACTGCTAATTAATATTTTGGATGATATCGCTATACTTGATATGGCAGCCAAGGGGCTAGTGGATAAGGATATTCAATTACAGTTGATAAACATCTTAACAAAACTCTGCAGTAAATAACTAATCCTAAGCCTTGCTAACGTTAAGCCAACAAAATATAATTTGTATAAGCAATTCAATAGATTTTAATGGTAATATATATTCTTACGTTTTTTACGATTTAAAAACCTCAACAGTTATGAAAGATTTTAAATATCATGAGTAAAACCAAACTCTCTACTTGGCAACTAGCTCTCATTTCTACTGGAGGTATGTTTGGTGCTGGATGGCTATTTTCGCCATATTATGGCTTTCAAGCAGCTGGTATTGGGGTATTGTTTTCTTGGATTATTACTGCCACTCTTACTATAATTATTGGGCTAGCTTTTATAGAAGTCTCAACACTGTTACCTGTTTTAGGCGGTGTTAGTAGATTTGTAGGTGTTACTCATAATCGAAATCTAGCATTTATTTTTTTAAGTTTCACTTGGCTTAGCTATGTAGTATACCTGCCACTTGAGGCACAATCAGCAATACAATATATCGGATTTTGGTGGAGTGACTTAATTAATCAAACACCACATGGTGTTGAACTATCTGGTTTAGGAGTTGCTTTTGCAACTACTATAATATTAGGACTTACTTGGTTTAATATATTTTTTATAACTAATGTTGCAAAATTAAACTCATGGATTAGTATCGGTAAATTAATGATACCTATTTGTGTAGTTGTTGTAATGATTTTATCTTTCGGTAAATGGCAAAATATTGTAGATAATTTACATGCAACTCCAATATCTTTCGAACATATTTTATTAGCGATTACCACTAGCGGATTGGCTTTTGGATTTACTGGATTCCAAAATGCCCTAATTTTAGCTAATTATGCTAAAAATCATAAAAAAGCGGTTCCTTATTCGGTGTTTTCTGCAGTAATTTTTGGTGGTCTTATTTATTTTTGTCTGTCGTTAGCTTTTATTGCGTGTTTACCAGCAGGTCAAACTCTTGGAGCAAATGCTGTAGCTCCATTACTGGGTCTAGTTGTGTTATTTAATGCTCACATCCTATTTACAATACTATTTTTAGATGCTATTAGCGCTCCACTTGGAACTGCAAATGTATATACTGCGGTTACAGGTCGAGTTTTATATAGCCTAGGTACTGATTTTTTCCCTAACAGCTTTTTAACTAAGCTAAATAAATTTAAAACTCCATCTGGGGCTTTATGGCTAAATGGATTTATTGGCATTTGTTTCTTAATGCCTTTTCCAACATGGAAGGAGCTAGTTAACTTTTTATCTTCTATCGTAGTTTTTTCATACTTAGCAGCCCCAATTGCTCTAATAATCTTACGTAGAGCAATACCAGACTCAATAGATCGTGCGTTCAAAGTAAAGTACCATAAAGTAATAGGTTATCTTGGCTTTGCTTGTTGTAGTCTATTAATCTACTGGTCTGGAGAAAATAATCTATTTTACCTAACAATATTTTTAGTTTTAGCAACTATTGCTTATGGGATTTTTGTTAAAGGTAGCACCCCCATAAAAGCACTATCACAAAGCTGGTATTTGGTGCTATATGTGTTACTAATGGGAGTAGTATCTCACTTACGAGGAACTAGTACTATTGGCTTTCCAGAAGATAATCTAGTTATTATAGTTTTAGGGTTAATTACTTGTAAGATAATGATAAGTAGTAGCCTAAAACAAGATGAGATCGTAAAAAATATGTCTCATTTAAAAGAAGAAGTAACTAGTATCATTAACGAATAAAGTTCTCAAAAACTAGGATCTGGACTTGAAACTGTAGCTGCTGATCCATCAGGTATTGCAATATATTTCCCAAGCAGGATCCCCATTTGGTTATGGGTCATTTTATAAATTCAGTATGTCTGCAACAAGTTGTTGGAGATTTTTAACTTGATCACACATTTATTCTTTTTGAGCTAGCAAATTTACTATCAATCTAACCATTTATTCCACCACACCGTAACC
>CANEUJ010000052.1 GCA_947441745.1 Neisseriaceae bacterium
TGCGTAATATACGCAAAAAATCAATGTTTTTTCACTCTAAGCCTTGGGAATAAAGGATGAAAAAATAAATCATTATTATATTTCGTCCTAGCTCAACCAATATTAGCGATGCTAAATAACAAATGGTGTTAGTTTTTGTAGTTAATTAGCTCATAAGGCTTAATAGTGAGTATTGATATCAAAGCAAATACGGCAAAAAACGCCAGATACAGTGCTGGTATCCAAAGTATACCTGTAACTTTAATTAGCCACGTCAATACTAACTGCGTGCAACCAGCAACTATACCAAAACTAATATTATATACAAAAGCCACCCCACTATAACGAACAGCTACAGGGAAAAATGAAGCTACTATCACAGGGAAACGACCACATATAATCCCAATACCGAGTAATAAAATCACATGAATTGACAAAATATTATTCAAATTTAAAATAGAATAATTATAAAAAAGCAATAACACTACAGCCAAAAATGAAAGAATAAAATATATAAAAAATGTACGCCCAAAATACTTATCAAAAAAACCAGAAAGTAGCGACCCAATAATAAAAATTACTATTGTATAAGTATTAAACTGCATTAAGGTTTTAATTGGCAAATTATAGAATGTTGATAGATAACTTGGCATATAAAAAGTAAATACTGCAATACTACTGGCAAAAAAACACCCTAGCCCCAAAAGCTGCAATAATGGCTTTAGATAATTTGTAAATAAGACCTTCATTGGAATTGTCTCTCGACTTAACAACTTCTTATAATTAATAAATTCTGGAGTTTCAGTAAGGCTCCTACGTAAGAAATAGCTAATGACACCAAAAATACCACCAAGTATAAATGCATAACGCCAACTATCAGTCACACTAAAATAAGGGGTGAGTAAAAGTGTGCATATAATTGATGCAATAACAAATCCAATATTAGTTCCCATAATAACAATTGATGAGCTGAGAGCTTTATACTTTTGACTTGATAACTCATAGGCAAACACTATTGATCCAGGTACTTCACCTCCAATAGCAATCCCTTGAAGCATTCTTAAACTCATTAGTAATACCACACTCCAAACCCCAATAGTTGCAGATGAAGGAATAAAAGCTATCAAAAAAGTTGGAATCGCCATTAAAAGTATTGTGTATACAAAAGTAAATTTACGCCCTCGCGTATCTCCAATATGAGAAAAAAATGCCCCACCTAATGGACGAAATACCGCACCTACAGAAAAAATAGCATAACTTAAAATTAAATTAACAATTTGATTTTTTGCTGGAATAAGACTAAGTCCAATTGCAGGTGCTAGATATATAAATATAGCAAAATCATAATACTCCAGAACTGACCCTAGACTTACTAAAAATAATAATTTTTTATTACCAATTCGCACAATTACCCCACCAATATTTGTTCAATTAACATTAACTGTTCTAACTTTGATCCACTATCCGCTATTTTAGCAAACTTCACCTGAAAGTCATCAGGAAATAAATTTTGTAAATAGTATTTTAGATGCTTTCTAGCATATCGACAAGCAAGTACTTCTGGATAATGTAAGTATATATTATCAATATGTTTTATAATTACTAATAGAATTTCTGCTATCGACAAAGACGTGTAACTACCACTTGTCAAATAATTTTTTATTTGACGAAAAATCCATGGTCTTCCAAGACTAGCTCGCCCAATATATAAACCATCAGCCTTGGTATAATCTAATACATACTTGGCTTTTTCTGGAGTATTTATATCACCATTAGCGTATACTGGAATTTCTAAAGACTGTTTAACTAAAGCAATCATATCATAAGTTGCGTCCCCATTATATAAGTCACAACGGGTACGTCCATGTATCGTAAGACTTTTAATCCCTGAACTCTGTGCTATTTTACTTATATTTAGAATATTTTTGGTATTATTATCCCACCCAAGACGCGTTTTTAGAATTACTGGAATTGATACAGCTTTAACAGCACTGTCTAAAATATTGGCAACCAACATCTCATCCCGAAGAAGTGCAGAACCCGCCAAGACATTACACACCTTCTTAGCTGGACAACCCATATTAATTTCTAGAATATCCGCACCAATAGCCTCACATTTTTTTGCAGCATCAACTATAATTTCAGGTGAAGCTCCAGCAATCTGTAATATCTTAAGCGGTGGATTCCATCTATCATCAAGTCTTTGTTTTGTTTTGTAACTATCCCAAAGATGAAGCTGACTTGTAATCATTTCTGAAATTACGTAATCAACTCCCATTTGGCGGGCAATTTCACGAAATGGTGCATCAGTAACCCCAGCCATAGGTGATAAAACCAAATTACCAGGTAATCGAACTGTCCCTATATACGACATAATTAATCCGGATAAAAGCAAGCAACAAGTGAACCATCGTCTAAAACACTAACTGGTGGTCTACTCATACGACATTTATCATCTACTTTGGGACAGCGACTATTAAATACACACCCAAGAGGTGGGTTTATTGATGATGGCAATTCACCTTCTAATAACTTAATCACTTTTTTTCGTTCAACATCAGGATTTGCTATTGGTACTGCTGATAATAAAGCACTACTATAGGGGTGATGGCTCTTAGTATATAAGATATTTTTTTTGGATAGTTCCATAATATTACCCAAGTACATAACTAGCACACGATCACATATATGCTTCACAACACTTAAATCATGAGAAATAAATATAATCGTCAAATTAAATTGTTTTTGTAAATCTTTAAGTAAATTTATAATCTGGGATTTTATCGATGAATCTAATGCACTAACTGACTCATCACAAATAATCAATTTGGGTTTTAAAATAAGAGCTCGAGCAATACCTATTCGTTGACATTGTCCACCCGAAAACTCTAACGGATAACGATTGATTTGATTTACCGATAGACCAACTAATTTCATGATCTCGATAACTCGATTCATAACTTCGACTTTAGTAAGATTTGGATTATATATTTCAAGAGGTTCTGCAATAATCTCAGCAACGGTCATTCTGGGGTTAAGTGATGCTACAGGATCTTGAAAAATAAACTGAATATCCTCCCGATACTTATGCCAGTTATCCGCAGATGCCACTTCTAAATACTCACTATTTAAAAACAACACTTCACCAGAAGTTATTTTATTAAGCCCTACCAAACTTCTTGCTAATGATGATTTACCACACCCAGACTCACCAACTATACCAAGTATTTCACCAGCATATACATCAAAAGATATATTATCAACGGCATATATCACCTGTTTTTTAGCAAATAGTTTTTTTTTGAGAGGAAAATGTACCTTAAGATTTTTAATTTCTAATAATTTTTGCATACTTAACAGCTACTAAAATCTAAATTACATTTGGCAAAACGGTTATCTCCAATGCTTTGAAGCATAATCTCACCTGCCATACACTCTTTATGCACATTTTGGCACCTATTTTGAAAAGCACATCCAGATGGTAAATTCATCAAATTTGGTGGCTCTCCAGGGATAGTTGATAGACGTTCAACATCATCAACCAAGCTTGGAATTGAAGCAAGCAATGCTCTAGTATAAGGATGCTTAGCATCATAAAATATGTCATTTATTGTGCCACTTTCTACCAAGCACCCAGCATACATAACATTTACGCGATCACATAAATTAGCAACAACACCCATATCATGGGTAATCATAATTACACCCATATTAAACTCAGTTTTTAGTTCCCGAATTAATTCTAAAATTTGGGCTTGAACAGTCACATCAAGTGCTGTAGTTGGCTCATCTGCTATTAAAAGTTCAGGCTTACAAAGTAATGCTATAGCTATCATGACTCTTTGACGCATTCCACCTGATAATTCATGAGGATATAAAGCAATTCGCTTATTTGCTTCTGAAATTTTAACAATATCAAGCATATTTATACATTCTACCAATGCATCTTTTTTACTCATACCTTTATGTAACATCAATACTTCTATCATTTGAGACTTAATAGTAAGGTAAGGGTTTAGTGATGTCATTGGATCTTGAAAGATAATCGATAGTTTATTTCCACGTATTTTATTAATTTCTTTGTAGCTAAGCTTAGATAACTCTTGCCCCATAAACTTAACAGAACCATTTATCATACCGTTATTAGCTAATAATCCCATTATCGCTAATACTGTTTGACTCTTACCAGATCCAGATTCACCGACTATCCCAAGCACTTCACCTTTAGCAACACTAAAACTAACATTATCAACTGCTTTAACAATACCATCATGGACTTTAAATTCAACATTTAAGTTTTGTACTTCAAGAATTGACATATCTAACCTTTTATATTATCGGGGATCAAGAGCATCACGAAGCCCATTAGCAACAAAAGCAAATGCTAATAGCGTTGAGGTCATTAATAATGCAGGAAATAACAATAACCACCATGAATTCATATTTTGAGATCCATCACTAATTAATAATCCCCATGATGTCATTGGCTCCATTACCCCAAGTCCAAAAAAACTAAGCACTGCCGATAATACTATCATATTAGGTACTACTAGTGCAGCATAAACAATAACCACCCCAATTAGATTTGGAATGATATGGCGAATAATAATTTGCCAATTACCAACCCCACAAACATGAGCTGCCTCAACAAACTCTTTATGACGTAGACTTAGGGTTTGCCCTCTAACAACTCTTGCCATATCAAGCCATGATATAGCAGCTACCGCAACAAAAGATAAAATTAAACTTTGTCCAAATAAAGTAAGTAATAAAATACTAAAAAATAAAAAAGGTATCCCGTACAGTATATCAACAACTCTCATCATTATAGCATCAATATACCCGCCCATAAATCCAGCAATCGAACCATACAATACACCTATTAGAAGAACTACTAGCGTTGCTGCAAAGGCAATTTCAAAAGTAATACGTCCACCAATAAATGAACGTACAAATAAATCACGCCCCAAACCATCACTACCAAAAAAGTGCGTCATACCTGGGGATACTAATGAATTAGCAAAATCAGGAGTAGCATAATTATAGCTACTTAAAAACGGTACTACAATACATAAAAAAGCTAATAGTAAAATAAAAACTAAACTTACCATTGATAACCTATTGTGGCTAAATCGTATAAAAGCCCCTTGCCAAAAGCCATTAGTTTTAGGGGATTTTAAAACTTCAGATACTGCACTTGACATAAAACCCTCTACTGTTTAATCTTGGGATCAAGAAAGAAATATACAATATCTACTAAGAAGTTGAAAATTATCATTAAAAAACTCCCAAAGATAGTAATCCCTAATACTAAATTATAATCACGATTGGTCGCACCATTAGTAGTTAAAATACCAAGCCCAGGTAGAGCAAATACCTGTTCAGTTACAATAGCCCCAACTAATACTCCAGCAAACATTGGCCCTAGCAGCGATAATACTGGTATCAAAGTTGGACGAATAGCATGTTTGAATATAATTTTGGAAGTAGGTAGACCTTTGGATCTTGCTGTTCTAATGAAGTTGGAATTTAGCACGTCAATAATACTACCTCGAGTAACAACTGTAACAGTTGGTAGGTATGCTAATGTCAAAGCTAATACAGGAAGGCATAAATTTTGAAAGCCTCCATCACCCCAACCAGATGCAGGTAGCACTCCCATGGTTACTGCAAAAATCAATACCATCAATGGCCCAGTTACAATTGTAGGAATAGCACTAAAAATCATATTACTTGCAACAATAATCCTATCAAACCATGAATTACGATTAAGCCCCGAATAACAACCAATAACAATCCCAAGTGGTACAGTTATTACCATAGAATATGAAGCTAGGCGAAGTGTCACCCAAAACCCACCCATATTATCTGGAAATATTAGACTATTAATTGACTGCCCTATAAATTTGTATGACACCCCAAGATTACCATGAAGTAAATCATTTACATATAGAAAAAACTGTTTCCATAGTGGTAAATCAAGATGATATTGATGCAATAACTGCTTCATGACTTCAGGAGATAGTGCTTTTTCACTATCAAATGGATTTCCAGGGGTTGCATGAACTAGCAAAAACACCAATAAAACAATTGAAAACATTGTTGGTATTGCAATTAATAAACGCTTAATAATAAAATTTATCATAAACCATTTCAAACATATTGTACTATAACTTACGACGAGTAAAAATTTAGGAGCAAGACTACTTGCTCCTATTAAAGCTATTTTAGGCTTGCTGTATCAATTACAAAACGATACTTAACATCACTTTTTATCATGCGTTCATAGGAATTATTGATATCTTTAATATCAATAATTTCAACATCAGATACTATATTATGTTTGCCACAAAAATCCAGCATCTCTTGAGTTTCTTTGATACCACCAATTAATGAACCTGAAATTCTTTTACGCCCACCAATTAGACCTAATGTATTTATAGCTGGTTCTAGTTGTCCAATTACACCAACGATAACCATTGTTGCATCAAGTTTTAGTAATGCTAAATATGGATTAACATCATGAGTAACTGGAATAGTATTTAACAAGAAATCAAATTTACCTGCATATTTTTCCATTTGGGCTTTGTCAGTTGAAATAAGAACTTCATCAGCACCCAAAGCTATCGCATCAGCTGCTTTACTATTTGAAGTGGTTATCATAACTACACGAGCTCCAAGTGCATGAGCAAACTTAATACCCATATGCCCAAGTCCACCAAGACCTATTACCCCAACCACATCACCTTTTTTGACATTCCAAGTTCTAAGTGGAGACCAAGTAGTAATACCTGCACAAAGAAGCGGTGCGACAGCTTTAATATCAAGATTTTCTGGTACGCTAACAACAAAACCCTCATCAACTACAATCCCTTGTGAATAACCACCATAAGTTACTCCTCCATGTTTTTTATCAGGAGAACCATAAGTCCAAGTAGCACCACGCTCACAAAACTGTTCTAAATCAACTTCGCAGTGATAGCAAGTCTGACATGAATCCACCAAACAACCAACACCTACTAAATCACCAACCTTATGCTTGGTAACACTAGAACCAACACTCACAACACGTCCCACAATCTCATGCCCTGGAACCATAGGATACATAGATGGACCCCAATCACCACGAACTTGATGAATGTCACTATGACAAACACCAGCATATTTAATTTCAATTTGAACATCACTTACTCCAATATCACGACGTTCAAATACAAAAGGTTTCAGCTCCTCAGTTGCCGAGTGTGCTGCATATGAATTAACCTTAAACATAATGTTCTCCTAAAATTTAAATTTGTTTGTTATTGGATAACGCCAGTCTTTAGAATATGCTTTATTGCTAATCTTAGGGCCAATTGCAGCTTGACGCCTCTTATATTCATTAGTTTTTAGTAAATGTGCTACTTTATTAACTGTAACTTCGTCAAATCCAGATTGTATTATATCGCTACTCGAGATACCACATTCAACCATTTTATGAATTATCGCATCCAGTATATCATAATCTGGCAATGAGTCTTGATCTGTTTGATTATCACGGAGTTCTGCTGACGGTGCTCTTGTTATAATTCTCTGGGGAATAATTTCAGAAATAGAATTTCGGTAATTACTTAAGCGATATACATCAGTTTTAAGAACATCTTTTAATACCGCATAGCCACCTGCCATATCACCATACAACGTTGCATACCCAGTAGTCATTTCTGATTTATTACCAGTAGTTAATACCAAAAAACCAAGTTTATTAGATACTGCCATCAATAAGGTACCACGAATTCTAGCTTGTAAGTTTTCTTCTGTTGTGTCAAGATTTCTACCACTAAAAATATCGTGAAGAGAGTCTTGAAACTGTTCAAAAATTGGACTAATTACTATTTCTTCATAGCGTACGCCCAGCCTCTTAACCATATCTCTTGAATCAGAAATACTAATATCTGCTGTATACTTCGATGGCATCATTATTGCCATTACCCTATCATACCCCAAGGCATCAACAGCTATTGCCAAAGTTAGTGCCGAATCAATACCACCTGACAAACCAAGAACTACACCCTTAAAACCATTTTTGTCAATATAGTCTCTAACCCCAACAACCAAAGCATCATAAATACTCTGAATATCATTAGGGTAAGTGGCAATTTCACCTAACGATAAACCACTATTATTATATTTAAGATATGATAATTTTTCTTCAAATGGAGCTAACTGCATGGCTATGGCACCATCAGAATTTATCGCAAATGATGCCCCATCAAAAACAAGCTCATCCTGACCTCCATTTTGATTGATATATATAAGAGCTGCACCAATATCAGCAACTCTTTGCTTTGCTAAACTCAATCGTTCTTGATGTTTATTACGTTCAAAAGGCGATGCATTTACTACACAAAGTAAATCCATGTCTTTATATAATAAAGATGGGGTTTTATGCCACATATCTTCACAAATTATTATGCCAACTTTGGTATTTTGAACATTTAGAGTAAGAGCTTTAGCTCCTGCAGTAAAATAACGCTTTTCATCAAAGACGCCATAATTAGGCAAACATTGTTTATCATAACGTCCTATAATATCACCATTAGATATTGCAAATACACTATTGTAGAGTAATCCATTTTCAGCATAAGGACAACCAATTAGCATTGTTATACCATGAATACTTTTAAAACGCTCAAGCATTGTAGAGCACTCAGTAAAAAAACCACTTCTATAAAGCAAGTCTTCTGGAGGATAACCGCAAATACTTAGTTCAGAAGTGACAAATAAATCTGCACCGTTAGATTTAGCAGTGTGAATTGCAGAAATAAGCCTATCAGTGTTGGTTGATAATCCACCAACTATAGGATTGAACTGATAGGCTGCGATTTTAATGATATTATTTCTTTTTAGGAATGTGCTTTTTTAAGGCACGCATTAGCTTCTTTGGTAAATCTCATTTCTTCATATTTACCCTCAGTTTCAGGTAACTCAAGTACCTTTTTACAAGCTAAGTTAGCACTTTCATATTTACCAGCAGCTATATAGTACTGCCCTAAGAATACCCAGTTATTTCTGTATTTTGGAGCAGCATCAGTAGCACCTTTTATAAGACTCTCTGCCTGCTTCATATCACCACCAAACATACCTGGTAATTCCTGGTAATAACGCCCAAGAATACGCTGACTTGCATAACCTTCATATGACGGATTAATAGCTCGAGCCTTCTCAAGTGCTGCCATACCAGGTTTAGCACCTGAAGCCGCTGCTAAAACTCCCTTAGCTAGACCATAACTACCTAAGTCAACAGCATACCATAAATACCCTTCAACTGATTTAGGTTTTAAAGTCTGAGCTTGTAAACCTGCCTTTGCTCCATAGTCAAACAAATCAACACCTTTACTAGTATCAACAAAACGTGACTGCCCAACACCAAAATTACCAATAAAAGATACTAGACGTGCTGTTTTCCAAGATGTAGCATAATTTTTTGGCACTTCAGGTTTAGTCATTAAATAATCAGCAATTATTTTTTGATTATCTTCATCCTCACGACTTGCCCAGCAACTGTCCACCACTGCCTCTGTAAGTGGAGTTCCAGCTTCCAAAGAAAACCCAGCATCTGCAGTATCTTTAGCATATCCACTAAATACTGAGCCAGCTAGTATAGCTGCTAAAAGCGTATTTTTATTAATGATGTTCATATTTTGACCCCTTCTTAGGCGACTCTTTTTTGGAAAAGTTCATCACCGTAATAAAAAACAATGGTACAAATAAGGTAGCAATACAAGTTGAACCTATCATACCCCCGATAATCCCAAGACCTACTGAATGCTGTGAATTAGCCCCCGCTCCAGTTGCTGTAACAAGTGGTACAGCTCCCAAAATAAAAGCAATTGACGTCATAATAATAGGTCTAAACCTAATTCGTGCGGCATGAAGTGCAGCCTCACGATACGTCATACCTTCACCACGTACCCCATCAATTGCAAACTCAGTTATCAAGATTGCATTTTTGGCAGATAAACCAATGAGTGTCAACATACTTACTTGAAAATAAATATCATTTGGTTTATTAAATATCAATAATGTAATTGTAGCACCAAGTAGTGCAAATGGTAGTGCCATCATAATAGCTAAAGGTAATGCCCATAACTCATAAAGTGCAGCTAAAATCAAA
>CANEUJ010000053.1 GCA_947441745.1 Neisseriaceae bacterium
GGTACTGTTGTTGGAGTTATGGTTGGTAATTTATTATGTTTGTGGTTAGGGTTTCGTCTAGCTAAAAAAGCAGGTAGAAATGTAACAGCTATGCCTTTTGGGCTTGATGCACCTTCAGCAATTGGTTTTGTGGTTTGTATAATTGGGCCAGCATTTAGTTATTTACATACTCAAGGTTTAGATTCGCATACAGCAGGTATTAATGCTTGGCAAGTTGGGGTTGGATGCTTGTTTACTGCAGGTATTATAAAATTAATATTTAGTTTTTTTGCTAATCGCTTAAAAGCAATAATTCCACAACCTGCACTATTAGGTGCTATTGGTGGGGTTGCGATTGCTTTAATTGGTTTTTTCCCACTTAATTCAATTTTTAAAGTTCCATCAGTTGGGCTTTTGTCTTTAACAATAGTAATGCTAACAATGTTTGCTAAAGTTAAATTGCCATTTAGATTATCAGGTATTCCTGTTGCTATTGTACTTGGAACAGTTGTTTATTATCTACTTTCACCATTAGGTTTAAGTGGAGCAATTCCTAATTTGGCGGCTAATATTACATTTCTTCTTCCGACTCCAACTTTTGCGTTTATGCATGAAGCTATATCTATCATAAATTATCTACCAGTGATATTTCCATTTGCATTATTAGTGATTTTTGGTACTATGTCTGTAGTTGAAAGTGCTGACTGCATGGGAGATGAGTATGTGGTTCGGGATCTTATGCTAATTGATGGAATTGCGACAATAGTTGCTTCAGTCTTTGGTGGGGTTCTACAAACTACGCCATATGCTGGATTTCCTGCATACAAAAAAATGGATGCAAGAGCTGGTTTCTTATTAATCAATATAGTTGTGGTTGGTGTTGGTGGTATCTTTGGTTTGGTTGGCTTTATTGTGAATTTAGTACCTGAAGTAACAGTTGCCCCTGTATTATTTTATGTGGCATTTGAAATAGCAATGCAAGGATTTCTGCATTCAGATAAAAAACATTATCCAGTAATCCTATTTGCGATATTTCCATCGATTGCTAGACTTGTTGAAATCAAAATCACTGACGGATCTTTAATTCCTGTTGATAAACTACAAGAGCAAATGTTTACTAATGTATTACCTACGATTAGTGATCATTTGGCAATTGTTGCCCTAGGGAATGGCTTTATTGTAACTGGTATGCTATGGGCTACTATGCTCTATTTTGCAATGGAGCGTAAATGGGTGAAATCATTTGTATCTAGTTGTGTTTTGGCAGTATTATCATTTTTTGGTGTAATACATTCTTTATACATAAGTGGGCAGTTATACCTACCTTGGTCGCTACCAGAAGGAGTTCGAAGCATTCCCTATGAATTAGCACTAGGCTATCTATTTTTTGGGGTAATAACCTTACTTTTATCAAAAACATCTGCAAATAGATAAAAAATCAGTAACTTACCCTTGCTTTATTGGGTTATCCTATGTTATAATCTCGTTCCCATTTATATTAAGATGGGAATGAAGTAGTTGGTCAATTGTAACCAACGCCTTGGGCTGTAATGGCTTACGTCATTATATGCTTAACGGAAAATAATAATAAGAAGGGTAACAAAATGAGTCTTGGTCTATTAGGTCAAAAACTCGGAATGACTCGCATCTTTGCGGATGATGGTAGTTCTATTCCCGTGACTGTTGTTGCAGTCGGCGGTAACCGAGTGGTTCAAGTTAAGACAAATGAAGTTGATGGCTATACAGCTGTTCAAGTTGCATTTGGCGAGCGTCGTGCATCTAGAGTAAACAAAGCTGCTAAAGGGCATTTTGCCAAAGCAGGTGTTGAAGCTGGAAATGCACTTGGCGAATTTAAAATAAATCCTGAAGATGTAGCTAATATAGCTACAGGTAGTGCTATTGCTGCTGATATATTTACTGCGGGTCAATTAGTTGACGTAACAGGTACTACAAAAGGAAAAGGTTTTTCTGGTGTAATTAAACGTCACCATTTCAGTTCTAATCGTGCATCTCACGGTAATTCACGTTCACATAATACTCCAGGTTCTATCGGTCAACGTCAAGATCCAGGTCGTGTATTTCCAGGTAAGAAGATGGCGGGGCACTTAGGTAATGTGCAGGTTACTGCTCAAAATCTTGAGATCGTTCGTGTTGATGTAGAGCGTGGTTTATTGTTGGTTAAGGGTGCAATTCCTGGTTCTACCAATGGTAAAGTTATTGTGCGTCATAGCGTGAAGGCAGGTGCGTAATGGATTTCAAAATAATAAATACAAGCGGCAGTGAAACTGGTAGCTTAAAACTTAATGAAGAGCTTTTTGGTCGTGAATATAATGAAGCATTAGTTCACCAGGTTGTAACTGCTTATCTAGCTAATGCTAGAAGTGGTACACGTGCACAAAAAACTCGTTCTGAAGTAAATCATTCAACTAAAAAACCTTTTAAACAAAAAGGTACTGGTCGTGCCCGTGCTGGTATGACATCATCTCCTTTATGGCGTGGGGGCGGTAGAATATTCCCTAATCGACCTGAAGAGAATTTTACTCAGAAGATCAATCGTAAGATGTATCGTTTAGCAATGTCTTCGATCGTTTCACAATTAGTAAGAAGTGATCGTTTAATAGTTGCGGATAATATCGTGGTTGATACTCCAAAAACTAAAAATTTTGTTCAATTATTAAAAAATATGTCATTGACAAGTGGCCGTATTTTGGTTGTTGTAGATGAGATTGATTATAACCTAATCCTATCTTCTCGTAATATTCCAAATTTATTGGTTTTAGAATCTTATCAAGTTGATCCATATACATTGCTTCGTAGCGATAAAGTTGTTTTCACAGCTAAAGCTATTGAACAATTTCAGCAAGGACACACGCTATGAAAAAAATAGATTTATATAATGTATTGATAACACCGCTAATTACGGAAAAATCAAATACAGTTGCTGAAAAGCGTGAGCAAGTGGTATTTAAAGTACAAAAACATGCAACAAAAGATGATATTAAAAATGCATTTGAGTTGGTGTTTGAAGCTAAAGTTGCTAAAGTATCTGTATTAAATGTACAAGGTAAAGCTAAAAAATTTGGACGCTTTGCTGGTAAGAGAGCTGACTGGAAAAAAGCATATATCTGCCTTACTCCAGGTCAAAAATTTGATTTAGCTTCGAATCAGAAATAGGGAGTAGAGAAAAATGGCTATAGTAAAATTAAAACCAACAACCCCAGGTCAACGTGGTGTTGTAAGAATTACCTCTCCTGAATTATATAAAGGTGAGCCACATGAACCTCTATTAGCACCACAAAAACGTGGTTCTGGTAGAAATCACCATGGACGTATTACTGTGCGTCATAAAGGTGGTGGTCATAAACAACAATATCGTATTATTGACTGGAAAAGAAATAAAGCTGGTGTAGTTGCGAATGTAGAACGTATTGAATACGATCCTAATCGTACTGCTCATATTGCTTTATTGTTTTATGTTGATGGCGAAAAAACTTATATTATTGCACCTAAAGGATTAACTGCTGGTATGCAAGTTGTGTCAGGAAGTGACGCGGCAATCAAAGTTGGTAATACATTGCCACTTAGAAATATCCCAGTTGGTACTACTATTCACTGTATTGAAATGAGTCCAGGCAAAGGAGCTCAATTAGCTCGTTCTGCTGGTAGTTCAGCACAGTTACTTGGTCGTGATGGTATATACGCACAGCTTCGCTTACGTTCAGGTGAAATTAGAAAAGTTCACATTGATTGCAAAGCAACTATTGGTGAAGTAGGTAATGATGATCATAGCTTACGTCAATATGGTAAAGCTGGAGCTAAGAGATGGCTTGGTATACGTCCAACAGTTCGTGGTGTTGCCATGAATCCAGTAGATCATCCACACGGTGGTGGTGAAGGTCGTACAGCGGCAGGACGTCATCCAGTTTCTCCTTGGGGTTTACATACTAAGGGTAAGAAAACCCGTAGAAGCAAACGTACTGATCATTTAATCATTCGCGATCGTCGTAGAAAATAGTAGTTAAGGAAATAACAAATGACTCGTTCATTAAAAAAAGGTCCTTTTATAGACCAACATTTAATAAATAAAGTATTGGTGGCAATAGAAAAAAGTGATAAGCGTCCTATTAAAACATGGTCACGCCGTTCGACAATTATTCCTGATATGATAGGATTAACTATTGCTGTACATAATGGTAAAGCTCATGTGCCAGTTTATATATCTGACAATATGGTCGGTCATAAATTGGGTGAATTTGCGTTAACACGCACATTCAAAGGGCATCTTGCCGATAAAAAAGCTAAGAAGTAAGGGAGTTTACAGATGAAAGTTTCTGCTCACTCAAATGGAATTCGCGTATCAGCACAAAAGTGTAGACTAGTTGCTGATTTAATTCGCGGCTTAAATGTGGCTAATGCTCTTAATATACTAGAGTTTAGTCAAAAAAAATCAGGTGGAATTTTAAAGAAAACTTTAGAATCAGCAATAGCTAATGCCGAACATAATGAAGGTGCTGACATTGATGCTTTGAAAGTTACGGAAATTTATATTGACAAAGGACCAAGCTTAAAGCGTTTTTCTGCTAGAGCTAAAGGTCGTGGTGCCAAAATAGAGAAGCAAACCTGTCATATTAATATCGTTGTTGGTTACTAAGGAGATTACGTCATGGGACAAAAGATAGACCCTCGTGGTTTTAGGTTGGCAGTTACGAAAGACTGGTCTTCTCGTTGGTTTGCTAACAACAAAAATTTTGCAGTTAACTTGCTCGAAGATATTAAAATTCGTGAATATTTAACTTCTAAGTTTGGTCGTCGTGCATCAGTTGGTCGTATTCTTATAGAGCGTCCTGCTAAAAGTATTAAAGTTACTTTATTCACAGCACGCCCAGGTGTTATTATTGGTAAAAAGGGTGAGGGTATTGAGCAAATTAAAGCTGAATTACAAAAAATCACTACTGTGCCTTTACACCTTAATGTAGAAGAAATCAGAAAACCAGAAATGAATGCTCAAATTGTTGCTGATCAAGTAGCAATGCAAATTGAAAAACGTGTAGCTTTTCGTCGTGCTATGAAACGTGCTATGCAAACTTCAATGAAGATGGGTGCTATTGGTATTAAGATTCAAACTGCTGGCCGCCTAAATGGTGTTGATATTGCTCGTAATGAATGGTATCGTGAAGGTCGTGTGCCTCTTCATACTCTTAGAGCAAATGTTGATTACGCAACTAGCGAAGCATTGACTACATTTGGAATTATTGGTATCAAAGTGTGGATTTATAAAGGTGACTTAAATTTAGCTAAGAATAAATTTGTAAAAGAAGTTACTTCACATGAAGAAGAAGAAAAACCACGTCGTGTAGCTCCTAAAAAAGCTAATGACAAATCTGCTGCAGCCAAAAAACCAGCAGCACCTAGGAAAAGAAAGGTAGGCACAGAAGATGTTGCAGCCGAATAGATTAAAATACCGTAAGGTACAAAAAGGTAGAAACACTGGTATTGCTACACGCGGTACTAAAGTGAGTTTTGGTGAGTTTGGATTAAAAGCGGTTGTTCGCGGTCGTTTGACCTCACGTCAAATTGAGGCTGCACGTCGTGCTATGACTCGTCATATCAAACGTGGTGGCCGTATTTGGATTAGGATATTTCCTGATAAACCAATTTCTAAAAAACCTGCTGAAGTACGTATGGGTGGAGGAAAAGGTTCTCCTGAGTATTTCGTTGCTGAAATACAGCCAGGAAAAATGTTATATGAGATGGATGGGGTAAATGAAGAACTAGCACGTGAAGCATTCCGCTTGGCTAGTGCTAAATTACCTTTGAAAACAGCTTTTGTGGTAAGACAGGTAGGTGAGTAATGAAGGGTGCTGAATTAAGAGCTAAGACAGTTGAAGAATTGAATGGCGAATTAGAAACGTTGCTTAAAGCACATTTCTCACTACGTATGCAAGCTTCAATGCAACAGCTTACTAAAACTAGTGAAATACAAAAAGTACGTCGCGACATCGCACGTGTTAGAACAATTTTGCATGCAAAGGTGAAAGCAAATGACTAAAGTAGTTCGTTCTTTGGTTGGCACCGTAGTTAATGATGCCAAAAACAAATCAGTAACAATACTGATTGAACGTAGAGTTAAACATCCATTACTTGGTAAAGTTGTAAAGAAGTTTAAAAAATACTATGCACATGATGAAAATAATCAGTATAAAGCTGGTGATTTAGTTAACATAGTAGAGTCTAAGCCTCTTTCTAAAACTAAAACATGGATTGTTCAAGGTATTGTTGCTAAGCAATAATCTAATCTATAAATAATAAAGGCGGTACATTTGTACCGCCTTTATTATTGTGTGATGTATCGAGCTAATTTGTTTAGCAGGTGGTGCTTTATAATATAGGATATTTTAAACTCAGTAATTTATTGTGCCAAATATCTCGATAATATTAATCTCTGAATACTAGCTCTGATATAATATAGTGTTATATTATATATTGTTAGAATTGTAAAAATGAAATCCCAACTTCCTTTTGTTTTTGGTTTAAACTACTCTAGTTCTGGTTTTGAAATTAGAGAAAAATTAGCATTCTCACGTGAAGAAATACCATTAGTGCTGGCTAGGCTTCAAAGTTCAGGTATTACTCGTGAGATTGTTATAGTATCGACCTGTAATCGCACAGAAGTGTTTTGTATTACCCATGATATTGATTTTGTAATTAATGCTATTTGTGATATTAAAAATGTTTGCCCGCGAACTCTAAAAAACCACTGCTATGTTTATTCTGGGGATTCATGTGCTAATCATTTATTTCGTGTAGTCTCAGGTCTTGAGTCGATGGTTTTGGGTGAAACGGAGATAGTCGCACAGGTAAAAGATGCTATGAATTTAGCAACTGATGCAAATAGTATTGGTACTATGTTACTTTCAGTGTTTCAGATGGCTTTAGCCGTTGAGAAAGATGTTAGAAATGCTACTGAAATCAATAATATTGCAATTTCAATGGGGCATGCTATTGTAAGCCTCGTTAATACTAGTTTTCAGAACTTAGAGAAAGAAAGTATTTTGTTTATAGGTGCTGGAGATATGATGCGACAATTAGCTCCACACTTTAAAAACGTTAAGCTAACTAAAAAAACCATAATTAATCGTACATTAGACAAAGCTAGGCTATTGTCAAATCGCCTAGGTGCGGAATATAATTCACTTGATAAACTTAGTAATATTGTTGCAGAGTATTCGATAATTATAGCCTGTGCTGGTGGGACTGATACAATACTTAATGAAGAAATACTAAAAGCTAAACTAAACGCTCAAAATCTTTTGATAATTGATTTATCTATGCCATTAATTACAAGTCTTTCATTAAGAAATTATCCAAATATAAGGGTTTTAACTATTGATGATATCGCCAAAATAGTTGATGTAGGGATTGAGAAACGAAAACTGGCAGCACTTGAAGCATCTAATATAATTGAATCTAAGGTAGTTGAATACCAAAGCTGGTTAAAAAAACGTGGTTTAACACCAGTTATTAGAGCTCTTAGAGAAAATGCAGATGAAATCCGTCAAGAGGTTTTAGCTTATGCAGAAAAACAATTAGAAAATGGTGACTCTCCGTATGATGTACTAAGAGCATTATCAATTAAACTTACCAATAGATTAATTCATAGTCCAACTGTGAATTTGTGTTCAAGCGAAGATAAAAAGCAAGAAGAAATAGCGGGACTTATAACTTACTTATATGATTTAGAAATACAGGCAAATTGAAATGAATAAAAGTGTATACGAAAAACTTGATAAATTAGAAAAGCGCTTATTTGAGGTGTCGGATTTATTGGTTCAGCCAGAAGTAACTAATAATATTGAAGAGTACAAAAAACTAAATAAAGAATATTCTGATTTATCTCCTGTTGTTGTAGCTTTTAAGTCATTTGTTGCAGCTAATAATGATCTAGATACAGCATTGCTTTTGTTGTCTGATCCAGATATGAAAGAATTTGCTCAAGTGGAGCTAGATACTGCCAAAGAAAAAATCGAAATCTTGGAATTAGAAATACAAAAGCTTTTACTACCTAAAGATCCTAATGATGAAAAAAATATCTATCTTGAAATTAGAGCTGGTACTGGAGGAGATGAATCAGCACTATTTTCTGGAGATTTATTTAGAATGTACTCTCGTTTTGCAGAGCGAAATAATTGGCAGATAGAGCTTATTTCAGAGTCTCCATCTGATATGGGGGGGTATAGGGAAATTATTGCTAGAATTATAGGGCAGGGTGCCTACTCTAAATTAAAATTTGAATCAGGTGCTCATAGAGTGCAACGTATCCCAGTTACTGAATCGCAAGGTCGTATTCATACCTCCGCTTGTACAGTAGCTGTTATGCCAGAAGCTGATGAGTTAGAGGCTGTTAAAATTAATCCAGCAGATCTAAAAGTAGATACTTATCGTGCTTCAGGTGCTGGTGGACAACATATTAATAAAACTGACTCAGCTATTAGGATTACTCATTTACCAACTGGTATTGTTGTCGAATGTCAAGACGATAGATCACAACATAAAAACCGTGCTCGTGCTATGTCATTACTTGCTACAAAAATAAATGATGTGCAAGAGGCTGCACAACAAGCTGAGCTATCAGCAGAGAGAAAGAGTTTAGTTGGCAGTGGTGATAGATCAGAGAGAATTAGGACTTATAACTTCCCACAAGGGCGTATGACTGATCATAGAATAAACCTCACCTTATATAAACTAGAAATGATAATGGATGGTGATTTATATGAACTAACAGATGTATTAATGGCAGAGCATCAAGCTAAATTATTGGCTCGTGTAGAGGGGGAATAAATGTTAGATAAAAACATTATCAATCCTAAAGAAATTGTTGCCTATTTTGACTTTGATGGAACTATAACTAATTGCGATACATTTATACCATATTTGTATTTTGTTGTTGGGTTCAAGGGTTTTTTTGTTAATATTCATCGCTTGGTTCCAATTGCTATAATGTATTTACTTAAGATTATAACTAATGAAATTGCTAAAGAGCGAACGCTTGGTGTGCTGTTAAAAGGCTATTCTGAGGGATTGTTAAACAAAAAAGCTCGAGTATTTGCAAGAAAAACACTTGATAGCTATATAATGCCTCATATTTATTCCAAACTAGAGTATCATTTGGAGCATGGGCATAGTGTTATTTTGGTCAGTGCTAATCTTGCTCTATATCTTAATTACTGGGCAGAACGACACAATATTGATCATGTAATTGCAACTGAGATTGAGTTTGCTAAGGATAAGTGTACAGGAAAGCTAAAAACTCGTAATTGCTATGGAGTACAGAAGGTTATTCGAATTAATGAGTTTTTGAAAACAAATAAATTTACTTATAGCTATGGTTATGGTAATTCTCATGGCGATTATGAGCTTCTTAATTTTGTAAATGAGGGGTATTTTGTAAATGGTGAAGAAATTACGCTATGGGACAAAAATTCGTAATGCAAGATACGCTTCATAGAGGAATGATAGAGCTTGGATTAACTCCTGATGAGACCAAAATTAATAAGCTATTGTCTTATATGGTGTTGCTTAAAAAATGGAATAAAACCTTTAGCTTAACAAGTATTACTGATTTTGAGCAAATTATTATTTATCATTTGCTAGATGGGCTAACTACTATTTCATATATTAATGAATTTGATTCAATACTTGATATAGGTAGTGGTATGGGTGTACCTGGAATTATAATTGCTATTTGGTATCCTGATAAAAAAGTTTCATTACTAGATAGTAATCATAAAAAAACTGCATTTCTAAAGCAGGTGGTTATTGAGCTTGGCTTATCAAATGTAGATATTATTTGTTCTAGAGTGGAGAGTTATAACCCTATAATACCTTATGACTTGGCTATATCTAGGGCTTTTAGTAACAGTAAACTATTTATTGATTTGGCAAAGCATTTGGTTAGGGGGGTATTAATGCTTATGAAGAGTATTAAAATAGAAGATGAAACTGATCAAATACTTAATTATAAATATAATATAATAGAACTAAATTTGCCATTTTGTATGGATAAACGTTATTTATTAGAGATAGAAATATAATGCAAGGA
>CANEUJ010000054.1 GCA_947441745.1 Neisseriaceae bacterium
ACAAGATTATAAACTAAGCATTTACCCTCTTTCTGTTTTATAGCTAAACTATATATCTACAATCAATATAACAAAATATAAATAAATTTAATATTTTGATAAATATCATGCTCATATTTGACCGTTGCTTTTCATTATTGAATGAATCACTTAAATAATTCATGTGTGACTCATGCTAAATATTCAAATGATAACATTCTTATTGGTGGCAGTGTAAGACCTATATAATTGCTATTTAATGGTTTATCTCCAATACAAACAAATACTTAAATACAGATTATTCATTTTTTGTAATTTAATACAATAGCTTTTGGTGATTTCAATATCATCTAGATTTATATTTGTCGTTTGATAAAAGTCACTACTAAAACCAGTTCCTACAGCCTTAATTAGTGCCTCTTTTTTAGTCCATAGTCTAAAAAATTTATCAGGCGAATTGTTTATTAACTCATTCTCTGATTGAGAAAATACAATTTTCCCCATCCCATCAATATCAATATTTGAGTCTATAGCTTCAATATCAATCCCAATATCATACTTGCTAGTGGTCGCCATAACGACAGTGTTACCACAATGAGAAACGTTGAACTTAAAGCCATTGGGGTTTGCTATATAGGGCTTATTACTTTCATTGTAATTTATTACTAAATCACTTGGAGGTATATTAGTTAGCTTTGCTAAATAATATCTTTGTAGCATCTGAGAGCTAAAAGCTCTTAACCTATTAGGTAAAAAATGGTATGCTAAAATTTTTTGCCAAACGTCATTTGCAAACCAATTTTGATATGGCATAAAGTTAAAACCATCATCGATATTGACAATATATATATTTACATCTTTAAATACGTCATAAATTTGTATATTTGAATAATTATCCAATGTTCATCCTTTTTATATATATCATGTGGTATATTCTATCATTTTATAATGCGTTAACGTTAGTTTTTATATTATAGACCGAAGACTTCATAACTTGAATCTATATATATAATTAACTTTTTCAATAGTATTTAATTCACAAAAATCACCCGTAATAGTCTATTGGTAGGAGTGCGGTTATGATAGAATTGAGGGGGTATATTATTAAGATGGATTTACGTGTATGCTGGTCATGAAATTTGGTGGAACTTCTGTTAGTTCAAAAAATAGTGTTGAGGTAATTTGTAATTTAGTTGAAGCTAATATACATAAAAAGCCTGTGATTGTCGTATCAGCATTAAGTAAAGTTACCGATAGTTTGGTTGCAATATGCACTAAAGACAATTTTTCAGACGCTGTTTTGGATAATATATATAATAAGCATGCAGGTTTAGCTCGTGAGTTTCTAATTGGCAATGATTTAGAATTGGTTTTAAAATATACAAAGCAGTGTCTAAATGATGTTAAGAATAAACTGAGTAAACTATTCGCGACTAGCAATAATTTAGCACCCTTAGCACTAAAAGATGAGATTGTATTTTATGGCGAAAAAATGTCGTCATTCTTAATAGCTACAATTATTCATAATATTACTAAAATTGATGTAAGACAAATATTATCAAGCACTTGTATTGTTACTAACAAAAAATTTGGTTCTGCTGATTATCTAGCCACTTCAACCAAGAAAAATACCCGATTTGTTATACTGCCTCTTATTAAACAAAATGTTGTACCTGTAGTTACTGGGTTTGCTGGTGCTACAAAAGATGGAGAAATAACAACTCTTGGTCGTGGTGGCTCAGATTATAGTGCTTCAATCTTAGGGTTTGCTCTTGAAGCGACTGAGATTCAAATTTGGACTGATGTAGATGGGGTTTATTCTACAGATCCGCGAGTAATTAAAACAGCGAAACTTTTACCTCTTTTAGCATATGAAGAAGCCTCAGAATTGGCAAATTTGGGAGCTAAAGTGCTTCACCCAAGAACAATTACACCAGCTATGCTTTCTAAAATTCCCGTTAAAGTATTAAATACTTTTAACCCCAATGGAGTTGGCACTACTATAGTTGACATTGTAGATGAGAAAAAACGCCGTGTTAAGGCGATTACCACCAAAAATTCAGTTCCCTTAATTACGATTAAATCTAATGATATGCTTTTTGGTAAAGGCTTTCTTAAGAAGGTTTTTGATATCTTTGCACGTTTCAGTATTTCTATTAGTCTAATCAGTGTATCAGAAGTGAGTATCTCTATCACCCTTGAGAATAAAGAAAATATTAATGAAGTTTTGAAACAAATCAGTAAAATTGGTATGGTAACTTATAATGAAGACTATGGTAGTTTATCACTTGTTGGTGGACATATTATGGATACCCCAAATTTAATGAATGATATATTTACTATTTTGGAAGCTGCAAATATTAAAGTACATATGATATCGTACAGCGGTAGTAATATTAATGTGAGTATGGTGATATTGTCTCGGGATATTAATAGAGCTTTGGAATTATTACATAATCACTTTATTGGTTAGAGAGTTTAACTATTTAAAAGAGAATCGGAAGAATTTACTGAGGGTTATCAATACAGGTACCAAGTAGATATATATTAGTGCATATTTTATTTAAATAATACTTGTTATTATTTAATATATGACCATATAATAAGTATTATTTTAGATATGAGTGTTTGATAACCTTATGAATCAATCATTGATATTTAGTTTAAAAAGTTAAATTTATCTTAGATTCTTAATAGAATCTTAATGCACTCATATTATAATCAATATTTTTATTAAGGAATTTCAATGAAAGTTTTAATGATTCTCACTTCACATGACCAATTAGGCAACACTGGGCATAAAACAGGGTTTTGGCTGGAAGAGTTTGCTGCACCATATTATGCATTTCTTGATGCTGGAGTGGAAATTACGCTTGCAACGCCAAAAGGTGGCAAGCCACCAGTAGATCCTAAAAGTTTTGAGGCTGATTTTCAAACTGATTCAACTCGTCGTTTGGATGCAGATGCATCAGCACAAGAAGCTCTAGCAAATACGAAGAAATTAAGCTCGGTTACTGCTGATGGCTTCGATGCGGTTTTCTATCCTGGAGGACATGGGCCATTATGGGACTTAGCAGAAGATAAGCATTCAATCTCACTTATTGAGCATTTTTATACTCTAAATAAGCCAGTTGGAGCGGTTTGTCATGCCCCTGCTGTACTACGCCATGTGAAAAATAAAAATGGTGAGTCACTGGTAAAAGGTAAAAAAGTAACTGGTTTTAGTAATAGCGAAGAAGATGCAGTTCAGTTGACTAATGTTGTACCTTTTTTAGTTGAAGATATGTTAAAAACTAATGGTGGCAATTATAGTAAAGTCGATGATTGGCAAATCCATGTTGCAGTTGACGGAATGTTGGTAACTGGACAAAATCCAGCTTCTTCAGAAGCTACTGCTGAAGCCGTACTAAAATTATTAGGCAAATAAATAATTAGGGCATGGATCCCAAACTCTTGTCGAAACAGCAAAGAGTTCGTGTTTGGGATGACATTTCTTTCGTCATCCTCGACTTACGAACTCTGCTGTTTGAGTGTGAATCGAGGATCCATGCTCTTGCACTAAATATGCTGTTAGGGCATGGTTCCCAAACTCTTAACGAAACAGCAAAAAGTTCGTGTTTGGGATGACATTTCTTTCGTCATCCTCGACTTACGAACTCTGCTGTTTGAGTGTGAATCGAGGATCCATGCTCTTAATCTTTAGTTATGAGGATACGCCATTTTGTAGGGGTTGATTAATCTCTTAAACTCGTCATCTGATAAAAATTTAAGTACGTTATTAGCTTCTCTTAAAGAACAATCATGCTCATTCGCATAGTGTGCCATTTGGGAAGCCTTATCATAACCAATCGAGGGACTAAGAGCTGTTACTAACATCAATGAGTTATTCATAAGAGCGTCTATTTTCTTAAGATTAGGTTCCATTCCTTCTAGCAAAAACTCACGAAAAGAGTTGCAAGAATCATTGATTAAGTTTATCGATTGGAGTAAATTGTAAATCATTACAGGCTTATAAACATTCATTTCTAAATATCCACTCGCACCGCCTAAAGTTATAGCCGAATCGTTAGCAATTACTTGTACTGAAACCATAGCTAAAGCCTCACATTGAGTTGGGTTTACCTTGCCTGGCATAATTGATGATCCTGGTTCGTTTTCTGGTAGAATTAATTCATGGATTCCAGCACGAGGGCCACAACTTAAGATTCGAATATCATTAGCAATCTTATATAAAGTATTGGCTAAAGTTTTTAATGCTCCACTAATAGCAACTAATGGGTCGTGCGAACCTTGAGCTGCAAATTTATTTGGAGCGGTTACAAATGGTAGAGCGGTAAGTTTACTAATATGTCTAGCAATTATAACTGCAAAGTCTTTGTGGGTATTGATGCCAGTTCCAATAGCAGTCCCACCTACTGCCAATTGATATACATCATTAAGGGCGTATTTTATTCGAATGATATTATCATCAATTAGATGTGCGTAACCTGAGAACTCTTGACCTAATGTCATTGGTACAGCGTCTTGCATATGAGTACGGCCGATTTTGACTATATTGTCCCAAGATTTGGCTTTATCCCATAAACTACTAGAAAACTTAGCCAATGTAGGTAATAAATGTTTATTAATTTCAATAGCAGTTGCCATACACATGGCAGTTGGGAAGGTGTCATTTGAAGATTGTGACATATTGACGTGATCGTTAGGGTGGATAGGAGCTTTACTTCCCATCTGACCACCAGATAACTCAATAGCACGATTAGAGATTACTTCGTTGACATTCATATTGGATTGGGTGCCACTACCTGTCATCCATACATGAAGAGGGAATTCAGTATTTAGTTTACCAGAGATTATTTCATCAGCTGCTTTGATAATCAAATTAGCACGCATTTCATCAAGCATATGAAGCTCAAGGTTAGTAATCGCTGCGGCTTTTTTTAGGATAGCTAATGAATGCACTACCGGTAATGGAATGAGCTCCTTGCCAATTGCAAAATGGTGCAAGGAGCGCTCAGTTTGGGCACCCCAGTAATGGTTACTGGGAACCTCTATTTTGCCCATGCTATCTGATTCAATCCGGTAATGAGCCATACTAGTATTTCCTAAACTTTAGTTTCGACTAATTCATACTCAATATCATTTGCGATAACAAATTCTGTTCTTTCTATGTCATTATAACGTTTAGCACTAATTTCTGCTTCAACATGAGTAATAGCTACTTTTGATGGATCTGTTGCAACAAGCTCAAAACCACTAAGATCAATCGTATCTGTTATGGTATTAATACGTACTTGAGCTGGTTTTGTCTCAATTATTAATACTTCTTCTTTGACGGTTTTTTCGACTACTACTGGAGTAACTTGTGGAGCTTTTACAGCTACTGCAACTTCAGGTGTCACATCAGGCGTTGGCTGCCAAGCTTGGTTAATTATATTATTTGTATGAGAAACAGCTTTGTTTACATTTTCTTTTGGAGCAATATCCGTCTTAATTTTATTTGGAATAACATTATCGTACTTATTGGCTGGTCTTGAAGTTACTATATTATCACTTTTAGCGACAAAGTTTTTACCCTGCTCTACGATATTATCATATTTACCTTTAGGCTTACTGGCTACAATACTATCATTTTTTTCAACTGCGACATTACTATTCTTATTGTTTTGTCTAACTGTTTGTACCTTGTTATTGCTACGATTGACACCAACTGGGCGTGCTTTGTTGTGTCTTGTTATTGGAGATGCTTGTTTATTGTTAGTAGTGACTTTATTAGTAGCTACTTTAGGATTTTCAGCACGTGGCTTAAAAATATCCATAAATTTAACTAGCATTTTTTTCAAAACAGCTTTTTTATCTATAACTGGAGCTGGTTTGGCAGCAATTATATTCTTAACAACTGCATTATTACTAAGAGAGCTGGCAGTCTTTTGACCACCTTGGTATTGTAGGTTATCATCAGGAGTTTCAACCAAACTATAACTCATTTTATTATTAAGTGCATCGCTTCCATCATTTGTTATCTTACGGATTTTATAATGAGGTGTTTCAAGATGAACATTTGGTATCAAAATAATTTTGATTTTCATGCGGTGTTCAATTTTTGCAACATCATCACGTTTTTCATTAAGTAAATACGTAGCTACAGATACTGGAAGTTGTACATGAAGAGCTGTAAAGTAGCCAGAGCTTTTCACAACATCTTCTTGAATTATACGTAATATGTGTACTGCAGTTGACTCAGTGCCACGAATACTTCCAACACCATCACAGCGTGGACATGTAATTGTAGTTGACTCATCAAGAGATGCTTGTAATCTTTGACGGGATAGTTCTAGTAAACCAAATTTTGATAGTTTACCCATTTGAATTCGTGCACGATCAAAGCCTAGTTGTTGTTTGAAACGGTTTTCTACATCTCTTTGGTTTTTTTGTGATTCCATATCAATGAAATCAACCACAACAAGACCACCCAAATCACGTAAACGCAATTGCCGGGCTATTTCTTCTGCGGCTTCCATATTGGTTGCGAAAGCTGTTGCTTCAATATCACTACCCTTATTTGCTTTTGCTGAGTTTACATCAATTGCTGTTAATGCTTCGGTATGATCAATAGCGATTGATCCACCTGATGGTAAATGTACCATACGCCCATACGCAGTTTCTATTTGATGCTCAATTTGAAAGCGAGAGAATAAAGGCACATTGTCATTATATAGTTTAACTCGTGGGACAAAATTAGGCATAACATGCGAAATAAACTGGCGTGCTTGTTCGTATACCTCTTCCGTATCAATAAGAATTTCGGTAATGTCTGGTGAGAAGTGATCGCGGATTGAACGAACAACTAGATTGCTTTCTTGATAAATCAAAAAGCTTCCCTTTTGGTTGGATGAGGCAGTGGTAATTGCATCCCACAACTTAACTAGATAATCCAAATCCCATTGCAATTCTTCTGGGAAGCGTCCAAGAGCTGCCGTTCTTGCAATTATACTCATGCTCTCAGGCATCGTTAGGAATGATAAAACGTTCTTTAGTTCATCACGCTCATCTCCGTCAATTCGTCTAGAAATACCACCAGAACGAGAGTTGTTCGGCATCAAAACCAAATAACGCCCAGGTAGAGAGATATAAGTTGTAAGAGCAGCACCTTTATTGCCACGCTCATCTTTTTCTACTTGGATTATTAGTGGGGTACCCTCAGCTAGACGGTTAAATTCTTTGTGACGTGCTGTATCAGGTAAATATGACGGGTCAATTTCTTTAAACGGTAAAAACCCTTGTTTATCAGTCCCATAATCGACAAAACAGGCTTCTAGCGATGGTTCTACTCTTGTAACTACCCCTTTGTATATATTACCACGGCGTTGGGTTTTACTGGTGGTTTCAATATCAAAATTTATTAGTTTTTGACCTTCAACTGTTGCAACTCTAAGCTCTTCTTGATAAGTTGCGTTAAATAACATTCGTTTCATTTAAGTACCTTTGATTAAAAGCACCTAATTTGCTGATTTTTGTATCTAGTGTATGATGCCCGTTATAGTTAGTTCATTGACTTGTAACTTAATGTTTGTTTAAATACATGTTGCATAACCAAATTTACTTCTAAACTGTTTTAATGGACAATAATAAAATTAATAAAATAAAATAAATCGACAAATAGGTTTTATAATAATTATAAAAAGCGAGAAAATTTTTATTTTTTGATCTTCCCACAGAAATATGTATACTACTTTAGAGTTGTTCTATAGCCTTTGTTTAGAATGGCACTCGTATAGTATTTAGCTCAACAGATATATATTAGTCTTAGTGATGTTTACAACTTGTAATAAAATTAAGTTACAATCATGCTAATTGTTATCTATTAAGGTGATATTATAAACTATAATGAGTAATATATTGAGTAAAAATCAAGTTAACTATCATTTAGTTAGCGAAAAAGATGAAGATATGAGGCTAGATAATCTCTTAATGCGACTGCTAAAGGGAGTGCCTAAAACTCATATCTATAGAATTATACGTAGTGGTGAAGTACGGATTAATAAAAAACGTGCGAATGCAAATGATAAGGTTGCCCTAGGTGATGAAATTAGAATTCCACCAGTTACCATAAACCCTAAACAAGAAACACATGTTGCTATTCCTCGAGCAAATTTTCCGATTATTTTCGAAGATGATTATTTTTTGATTATTAACAAACCTGATGGTGTAGCTTGTCATGGGGGTAGTGGAGTTAGCTTTGGGGTAATTGAGCAACTTAGAAAGCATAATCCCCACGCTAAATTCTTGGAACTAGCTCATCGACTTGATCGAGATACTTCAGGGCTTTTGATTATTGCAAAAAAAAGAAAAGCTTTGGTTGAAATTCAAGAGCTAATTAAAAATGGCAAAATGAGAAAACAGTACTTAGCCCTTAGTCTTGGTGAATGGAATGATAATTATCGCAATGTAAAAGCTCCTTTGTTTAAGTTTCTAACCAAAGATGGTGAGCGGCGTGTGAGGGTTGACCATGAAAATGGTCAGTATGCTCAGACTGTTTTTAGTGTAGTTAGAAATTATGTCGGCTATACCTTAGTTAATGCTGATCTAAAAACTGGTCGTACGCATCAAATAAGGGTGCATTTACAGCATATAGGATTCCCTATTATTGGAGATGTTAAATATGGTGAATTTGAACATAATAAACAGCTCTTAAAAACTGGGTTTAAAAGAATGTTTTTACATGCAGCAAGTCTTGAGTTTACTCATCCAATTACTAATGCAAACATATATCTAGAGGCAAAACTGCCATCGGTATTGCAGTTATTCGTAGATTCACTAAGTACGCGTAGCTAAAATCGCAAGAATATGTTGCGTAAAAACGTTAACCCACGCGGGTGAATTAGGGTATAATACAGCTAATAAACTTTATTTATAATAGGATAAACTCAAATGACCGAACAAAGCTATGATAGTTCCAGTATTAAGGTTTTAAAAGGGCTTGATGCTGTTAGAAAGCGCCCAGGAATGTATATTGGAGATACTTCTGATGGCTCAGGCTTGCATCATATGGTGTTTGAGGTTTTAGATAATGCAATTGATGAGGCACTAGCTGGTCATTGCAATAATATTAAAGTAACTATTCATCAAGACAACTCAATATCAGTTGAAGACAACGGTCGCGGTATACCTACTGATATTCACCAAGAAGAAGGTCGCTCAGCTGCAGAAGTTATTATGACGGTGCTTCATGCTGGTGGTAAATTTGATAGCAATTCATACAAAATATCTGGAGGGCTTCATGGGGTTGGGGTTTCAGTTGTAAATGCCCTGTCTGATTGGTTGAAGCTTACTATCTGGCGTGACAAAAAACATCATGAAATAGATTTTGCTCATGGGGATGCTGTTGCACCACTTTCTTTAATTGGGAGTGCTAATGGTAAGCAAGGAACACGAGTTCATTTTATGGCAAGTACCGAGACTTTTGGGCTAATTGAATACCATTACGAAATTTTGGCTAAACGAATTCGTGAGTTATCATTCCTAAATAATGGTGTCAAAATTACTTTATTTGATCAAAGAGACGGCAAAGAAGAAGATTTTGCATTCTCTGGTGGGGTTGCTGGATTTGTTAGCTATGTAAATCGTAACAAGACAGTACTACATCCAAATATTTTCCATTGTACTGGTGAAAAAGAAAGTATGGGAATTGAAGTTGCTATGCAATGGAATGACTCATATCAAGAAAGTGTACAGTGTTTCACCAATAATATTCCACAGCGTGATGGTGGCTCTCATTTATCAGCATTACGTACTGTAATGACTAGAACTCTTAATCAATACATTGAAGAGCAAGAACTAGCAAAAAAAGCTAAGGTAAATACTAGTGGGGATGATATGCGTGAAGGCTTATCCTGTATCGTATCGGTTAAACTACCTGACCCTAAATTCTCATCCCAAACTAAAGATAAACTAGTATCTTCAGAGATTTCTCCAGTACTTCAAGATATCGTTGGTGAAGCTTTAAAGACTTATCTACTAGAAAACCCCAATGATGCTAAGATTATCTGTGGGAAGATTATAGATGCGGCGAGAGCTCGTGAAGCGGCTCGCAAG
>CANEUJ010000055.1 GCA_947441745.1 Neisseriaceae bacterium
ATTATTTTGTTGTGATATAATCACCCCCATAAATATAATATCATTTAAGATATGTATGTTTAAAATTATAAAAGTAGGTTAAAATGAAACATAATATAAAACATAAAGCCCTCAACCTTAGGATTGTAAGTTTGCTGTTATCAGCAATAATTACGGTAGGTTGCGGTCGTGGTGGTGGATCTTCCTCTCCAATAGGTGGCGACTCCAATGACAATTTCACTCTACAAAATAGAGCCGCCGCTCCATTAACTATAGATAACGCAGGAACCTATCCGGTTATTGAAGGTAATACTGAGCGCACAGCAAGCGTTTGGGTACACAATAATAGCGATGTTGCTATTACAGATTTTAGCTATACTAAGACTTATAATACTAATGTTGACATGTCAGATAAATCACCTTCAGGTTGCTCAGATATAATGACACCTCGTTCATCATGTATGATTCGATTTGAGGTTCCTAAACTAGATGCTAAACATATATCCGCTGCACTAAACATTAAAGCTCGTTATAAAATTGGTAACGAATACCGTAATGTTGACCAAGTGGTAAATTTTGCTTATGTAGATGCAACCAATGCGCCAGCTACTGGTGTGGTTTCTTTCAGTAAAAATGCAGTAGTAAACAGTCTGGGTAATAAAGAAGGTTATGCAACTTTATATATTTATGGAACTGGTTCACGAAATACAATATATACAATTAACAATCTTAAACTTGATAACAAGGGCTTGAATATTACCAATGGTGATATTGTAGGTAAAGACATGGTTGGTGGAGCTGTTGTTGCAGTTGAAGTTGGCGGTTCATTATTAGCTGAACAAAGCTTTGATACCAAATTGGATATTGGCTCTCGTTTTGGCGACAAGAGCTTTGACAATAGCGTAAATTTATCGGTAGATCCAGTATTATCTTCAGCAAATGTGGTAGCAGGTTTCCAAAGTATAGTAGATGTCTCGAAGAAAATAACAGGTGAGATTTTTATCTACAATTCAGGCTCCAGAAAAGCAATTGTAACCGGCGTTACTTCCACCAACACAAAATTAACAATAGATCGCGATTCATGTGGAAATGGACAGGAATTAGCCTCGGGAGTAAGTTGTGCCGTTAAATTTATGATCAATGATAAAGGTAATGGTTCAGCTAATATTACGATTAAATATAATGAAGTTGGTAGTGACGTACTTACAAGTCTTGTAGTTACACAAAACTGGTTTAACTCCACAAACACTACAGCAAATATGTCATTAGTTGCTGACACTTCAATTTTAAATCTTATACCAAAGACTCCTGGAAAAACTACTGTAACCTTAACTAATAGCGGTAATACCCAGTTAACTGGTATAGATGTAAAAACGCCAAATATAACTAATGGTGCAACCGTAACTATAGAGGACAATACGTGTAATAACATTACATTACAATCTCTTCAAAAATGTACATACACTTTGTCGGTTATCGATAATAATACGACTAATAATGGTAATATATCTAGCACTGTTAATGCTAATTATATTGATAGTACGGGTACTAATACTCCCATTACTACAGAAATCGTCATTAACTATAAAACCAGTTCGTTTCCCACACCAATTGTAAGCTTTTCGAATCAGCCTACTCCAATGGCAATTGTAGGTGATGGTAGCGAATCCGCAATCCAAACAGTTAATTTGAGCAATATAGGTAATTATCCTGTAACAATCACAAACGCCGAAATTGTTGCTAGTAACGGCTCTGTACCTAGCTATCTGAATCTTGAGAGCTCTGCATGTGAAATACTTCAAAAAAATGAAAGTTGCACTTTAACAGTAAGATTAGGAACTGCAACTAATGATACCGATGACGCATTCACTAATAGCTTAAAACTAAAAATTACTACAATTAATAACGTATTTACATCAAATGATTTTACTGCAACAGTAACTCCAGTTTCTGTAAATATGTCTACAGCAAGGCTTACAGTTTCTGACGGAATCACTGGGAATGGTCAGAGCACTACTCCATATGTGATTAATGGAAGCTTAACAAATGACAGAACGGTAACTGTTACTTATACTCAACAAGGTAGCGGTCAGGTTAGACTGGTGGGTGTAGATGCTCTAACAGGCAACAATGCTATGATCTGGCAGTTAGATGATTCATCAACTTGTTTGAATAGCGTACTTAATGTAGCACCAAACCTAACATTGAAGCCTAGCGATAAATGTACCATTGTGTATAAAAACGTGCTTGGAGAAAATAGTGCGGGGTTAAGTGCGTCACCTAGTATAACATCGAATATTAAGCTACCAACCTTGACGCTACGGACTGCTGGTGGTAATGACTTTAAGGTAACTCCAAGCTTTGATAGTGGCGATGGTAATAATAAAGATACTGTCTACGTTCGTAACTCTCAAGCGTTAATCACTAACTTTATAAGCATTTTAAATCCGCATACTATGGCACAAAAGCTACAAGTAGGTAGTACAGTTACTAATGCAGTTGGCTATGATGCTTTAAGCGTAATTGCAAAAATAGATAAATATCCATTACTTGGTTTAACTCCAGAGTCTCAGAATCTATGTACCAGTATTGATAGTGATGCTTATTTAAATCAATATCATATTAGTTGTGAATTACCAGCTGATAAGGGAAATGTTAGTAATACGTATGATTTTGATATGAATACATTAATAGCTTTAGGGACAGACTACTTGGATGGTACCTTTGTTGGCGAATTTGATATGAAAGGTATAAATGCTCCGCAATGGTTGTTTAATGCCAAGGATTACCACTTGCTACAGATTCCTGCCAGCATTACTACACATATTAGCAATTTTAAGATTCATGAAAGCACCATCACGGGTCTAAGCGATGCTGGTAAAAATGAAACAACATTAGTTACCCCGACAAATATAACAACTATTGCTAAAGATGCATTCAAAGGCAACGCCAAACTTACGAGTGTAATTATGCCTAATGTAACAACTATTGGTGAGAGTGCCTTTCAGAATAACACTGCACTTACAACTGTAATTATGCCTGAGGTAAAAACTGTTGGTGAACGTGCCTTCCACAATAACACTGCACTTACAACTGTAATTATGCCTGAGGTAAAAACTGTTGATAGCCTGGCATTCGCTGGTAACAAATCACTTACAAGTGTAAATATGCCTAATGTAACAACTATTGGTCAGCAGGCATTCCAGGAGAACACAGCACTTACAAGTGTAGATATGCCTAGGGTAAAAACTGTTGATTATGCCGCATTCTATCTTAACACTGCACTTACAACTGTAATTATGCCTGAGGTGGAAACTATTGGTGCTTCAGCATTCCAGGAGAACACAGCACTTACCAGTGTAGATACCCCTATGCTAAAAACCCTTAAAAATCAGGCATTCATGCAAACACCACTTATAAATGTAGATATGCCTAATGTAAAAACTGTTGGTAATTTTGCATTTAGAGACAACCACAAACTTAAAAGCGTAAATATGCCTAATGTAGAAACCATTGGTAGTTATGCATTCCTTAACTGCACTGCAATTAAAAGTGTAATACTGCCAAGTAAAGAATTATGTGAAAATGTTGTATTTAATACTAATAAGAATCCCTGTCGACAACCTAGCTTAGCAAGAGCATCAGATAGATTAATTAATAATTGATGCTATACAAAACCGTGTAAAATTATACATATCAAACCTCGTTATGGGTAAGTGTGCATGATAAATCACGTAATGATTATTAATACATGCTAATTAATCTTAGATTTGCTTACTACCAATGTACCACAGGTATTACCAAAAATATTTACCATTGTACGAAGCCGATCAACTATTCTATCTAATGGTAATAAAATACTAATTGCTGATAATGGTATATTTGCCATATTAAATATTGTTACAAAACTAACCATACTAGTTTCAGGTATTCCACCAACAGCTATCCCAGTTAAAATGCACACAATAGCTAAAATCATTTGCTCTATAATATCTGGGTGAACACCCAAAATATGAAGGAAAAATAAAGTTGCAGCCATCTCATACATCATACCTGAAGCAAAATTCATCGAAGCACATATAGGTAACATAAATTCAACTACTTTTTTGTTGCCACCTAGTTTCTCAGCTTTTTCTAATGCAATTGGAAGCGTAGCTAAAGAACTAGAGCTAACAAAAGCCGTTGCAAATATCGGCAATGATTCAGTTAAGATTCTTTTCAAAGATAAATTACGATACAATACCAAAACCAAAGTAATTTGCCATAAGAAGTGTAAAAATAAGGCAACAAAAAACAAACCTACAAATTTGGCTAAACCAAGTAAATTAACAGCAAGATTCCCATTTAAATAGCTATCTGCTATACCGCTTCCAATTAAAACAAAAATAGCAAATGGTGCTAGTAACATAATAGCATTTAGTAAACTTAAAAATATATGCCTAGTGCTTACAAAAAAATCCAAAAATGGCTTGGAATGCTCTTTATTAAAACAACAGGTTACTCCAAGCATAATCGAAAATATAACTATAGGTAAAACATCAAATTTAACTAATGAATTAAATATATTAGCAGTAAATATGTAATTAAAAATCTGACTTGTATCTATTGCCGTACTTGTTGAACCTGTATAGCTAACACCTTTTAGTAAGGTTGAAGCATTCAGATTACCACTAATATCAATAGAATTAAATACTATCAAACCAATAGCAACAGCAATTATTTCACTTGCAATAATATAAATAACAGAGTTTCTAACTATTTGCTTTAACTCGCTAGGGTTAGGAAGCCCCCCTATAGTTACTATCAAAGATGTAATAATAATAGGTAATGCACATAGTTTTAGTAAATTAATAAAAGTATCACTAATAAATGTCAAATGAGCAAATATATGTGGTATCATAGTACCAAGTGAAAATGCAGCTATAAGAGCTATCAGAATAGCTTTATTTATATTTTTTTTATACAATTTTAACATTATAAACCTTTTAAAATACGTTTTAGGGCATGGATCCCAGCCTGCGCTGGGATGACGGATATTGGTGCTGGGATGACGGATATTGGTGCTGGGATGACGGATATTGGTGCTGGGATGAAACGAAAAAAAGCCATCCTCAACAAAAATAGGCTACCGACTTACCATCCAATGTCATCCTCGACAACAACATAATGCTACTTTATATGTGAATCGAGGATTCATGCTCTAAATTGCTTGATAGCAATTATGCTCTCAGTACAAAATTAATTGCGGTTAATAAACTTTCGCCTAAAAGATATGAACGTCTACCATCCCAACCATGAACAGGATCTGGTAGATTACAGTTATCCTTAAATGGCATTTCAAGAGTATAAGCTAAACAATCAAAAGTATCACCAACCCAATTAGTTGCTAAAGTCGCTATTTCGCTATCAAACTGCCCTACTTCATAACCAACTATAGTTTGGTAATCTGGATTTACTAATTCATAATATTTACTAAATTTAGCTGATAGTTCTTGTTGTTTTTTACTAAAAGTAGGATTTTCCTGACAACCAGCTGTAAAAATATACGGTATTGATTCATCTCCATGAATATCAAAAAACATATCAACACCTGTTTGCTTCATTTTCTCACGTACACAGTAAACCTCAGGAGATCTATCTTTTGTTGGGTTTAGCCATTCACGATTTAGATTGGCTCCATGAGTATTAACTCTAAGGTTACCATGGTATCCTCCATCTGGATTCATATTTGGCACTAGATAAAACACACAATCTTGAAGTAGTTTAACCGAAATACTATCTTGTTCATCAATCAATCTATGAACTAAACCCTCCATAAACCATTCTGCCATTGTCTCACCTGGATGTTGACGTGCAATAACCCATATTTTATGTTTTGCACTCTCTTCATCTCCAACTACTAATAAATCCATATTGCGACCTTCAGTAGTTTGCCCAAGCACCTCATGTTTCGCCCAGTCAGATTCATTAGCTTCACCAATTAAACCAAGATGTCTATGGTAAGAGTAAGGCTCAAAATAAGCGAAATAGATACTATTTGCTGATGGATTAAGACTAAACTTTAGATTATCTCCATCAAATTCAGTATCAATTCGAGTCCAATATTCATTATCATAACTCATAGCAATACCATAATTTTTAAACCCATCTGGATAAGCAGTAGTCTTCATATCTTTAAAGGTAATATTGATATCAATATCCAATACCCCAGTTAACTGAAAATAAAACCATTGCTTAAATTCTGAATTAGTATCATGTCTAATTTTGAATTGCAAATCTTGTGGATTAGCAATACTCACAACCTCAATACTACCGCCATCAAACTTGGTATTTACATTAATTTTTGTCATTTATTTCTCCCTATTTTTAAGTACATTTAGTACAATACTTAAATCATGCTTTGCATCAGATAACCGCTTTTGCATATTTAATAGTGCACCACTTAATTTATTAACATCCACGCCACCCGCTTGGGCAATTTCAGGTCTTCCACCACCTTTACCACCCACTTGTAAAGCTAAGTCATTTACAATATTACCCGCTTTATATTTAACTGAAATATCTTTAGTAACTCCAACTACAAGATTTCCTTTATCGCCATTTTTAACACCCAAAATTACAATGCCAGTAACTAATCTATTTTTTAGCTCTTCAACTAATTCTATCATTACCTTATTGTCCATATCATTTAGTTCTAGCACTAATAATTTACCAATACCATCAATATCAATAGCACGAGATAAATATTGACCAGCTTGTAAAACTGCAATCTTCGAATTTAATTCATCAATTTGTTTACCTAGGAGTTTATTATCTCGTAAAACTCCATCTACTTTTTCAGCAATGATATCATTGGTTTGAGCTTTTAATTCACCCCTTAGATTATCAAGGATTTTCATATTTTTTTGCATACGTTCTAAAGATTTTTCACCAGTAACAGCTTCAATACGTCTAACACCACTAGCAATTCCAATTTCACTAATAATACTAAAAAACCCAATATCTCCTGTGCGAGTCACATGTGTGCCTCCACATAGCTCTGTCGAAAAACTCCCCATCTGAATCACTCTAACATCTGATGCATATTTTTCACCAAAAAGTGCCATTGCTCCTTGTTTGATAGCTTCATCATAACTCATAAGATTTGTAGTTACGGGATAATTCATCATTATCACATGATTGACTATTCGTTCAATTTCTTCAATTTGTTCTTTAGTAACAGGCTTATCATTAGCAAAATCAAAACGTGTATAATCACTACATACCAAAGATCCTTTTTGTGTAGCGTGAACACCAACTACTTCATGTAGTGCCTTATGTAATAAATGGGTTACCGAATGATTACGAGCAGTAGCTAAACGCTTATGTAGATCGTATGTCGCACTAACAGTATCTCCGACCTTAAGAGAGCCAATAACCAAATTACCAATATGCCCAAATACAGCAGGACGGATTTTTTGAGTATCACTAATTTCAAATAATACCGCACCTCCATCAATTTGGATAACTCCAACGTCCCCAATTTGCCCACCACTCTCAGCGTAAAACACAGTTTGATCAAGTACTACAACTCCAGATTCTCCAGAATTTAATGTATCTACTGGTTGATTATTGCAATATAGTGCAACTACACGAGCTTCAATATTGTTTTCATTATAACCAATAAACCCAGTATCACACCCAGTATATTCTAAACTAGTTCCCGCTTTAAATTTACCTGCGGCTTTCGCCATTTCTTTTTGTTTTTGCATACCAATATCAAAACCAGTAATATCTACAGTGATATTATGCTCACGACACACATCTTCAGTTAAATCTAGTGGAAAGCCATAAGTATCATATAGTTTAAAGGCTATATCTCCTGATAAAACCTTCGTTGTTAACTGGAGTTTTTCAAGTGCATTTAGAAGCATCTCCATACCATTTTCAATAGTTTGGAAGAAGTTTTTCTCTTCCTGCAATATTGTAGTTTCAATCTTTTGTTGATTTTGCTTCAATTCAGGATAAGCCCCCCCCATCTGAACTACAAGGGTATTAACCAATTTATGTAAAAATGCTGATTTCTTCCCAAGTTTATAACCATGGCGAATAGCACGACGAATAATTCGGCGTAGTACATAACCACGACCTTCATTTGAAGGTATAGCTCCATCAGCTATTAAGAATGATATTGAACGAATATGATCCGCCAAAACCTTTAGTGACGAGTTATTCATATCTGAACAAGAAGTAACTTCACCTGCTGATTTGATTAAAGCAATAAATAAATCAATGTCATAGTTGCTATTAACATGTTGCATCACCGCTGAAATACGCTCTAAACCCATACCAGTATCCACTGATGGTTTTGGAAGTGGGTGCAATACACCTTTAGCATCGCGATTAAACTGCATAAACACACAGTTCCAGATTTCTATAAACCTATCCCCATCTTCGTTAGGGGTTCCAGGTAAGCCTCCAAATATATGCTCTCCATGATCATAAAATATTTCAGTACAAGGCCCACATGGCCCAGTTTCGCCCATCTGCCAAAAATTATCTGATCCACCACCTGATTTATCACCTATTCTGATAATCTTATCATCTGCCAAACCAATAGTCTTACTCCAGATATCAAAAGCTTCATCATCAGTATAGTAAACTGTAACATACAGTTTACTTTGAGGTAGTTTTAGTACAACGGTCAAAAACTCCCAAGCAAATGTGATTGCCTCAAGTTTGAAATAATCACCAAAACTAAAATTACCTAACATTTCAAAAAAAGTATGATGGCGTGCAGTATATCCTACATTTTCTAAATCATTATGCTTTCCACCTGCACGAACACATTTTTGTGATGAAGTTGCTCTTACATACTCACGTTTATCTAGGCCAAGAAACACATCTTTAAACTGATTCATCCCCGCATTAGTAAACAATAATGTTGGGTCATCATGGGGAATAAGGGAGCTTGATGTAACAACAGTATGCCCCTTTGATGCAAAATAATCCACAAACTCTTTTCTAATCTCATTAACTTGCATATAAACCTTCTTTTATTTAATTAAACCACTGTCTTCTTTATAGTTTTTATTTATAATAACGGCACAAACACCCGAACCAGTAACATTTGTCATCGTTCGCATCATATCGATAACTTTATCAATCCCAATTACTAAAGCTAAACCCTCTAATGGTAAACCAACACTTACCAATACTACAGTTGCCATTATAGATGCTGTTCCAGGCACTCCTGCTGTACCAATTGTAGCTATTGCTGAAGTTAGTACTATCATAATATATTGCTGTATTGATAAATCAATATGAAAAATATTTGCAGTTAATATACATACTATTGCTGGATAAATTGCACCACATCCATCCATCTTCATTGTAGCCCCAAGAGGAGCAACAAAACCTGCTACTTGCTCACGAATATTAACTCTATCAACTAAGGTCTCTAACGTTACTGGCAATGTACCAAGACTTGAAGAAGTTGTAAAAGCTGTAATCATTGCTGGCCAAAATTCTTTAAAGAAGAGATAAGGATTTTTTTTGGCAACAACTATCAATAATACTGCATAAATACACAATTGAGCTACACAAGCAAGATAAATCGCAATAATAAATTTAACTAATGGCAATAAAGTGGCGATGCCATATTCATTACCAATTGGCACAACAAGGGCAAAAATACCAATAGGTGACATACGAATAATTACACGAGTAATCTTAAACATTGTATGAGAAAACTCGTCAAAAAAATTACGTAAATTCTTACCTTTCTCATGAAGCGATGTAAGAGCTATCCCAAAAAATATAGCAAATATAATCACTGGAATTACTTTGCCATCAGCAATATCTTTAATCAAATTACCAGGAACCATATTAAGTAATGTATTTGCTATAGTAGGTATTTCTCGTGGCGTATAATGAGAAACTAATTGTGGATCAAGTTGGAGATTACTTCCAGGGTTAAAGATAGCCCCAACTATTACCCCAACGCTACTAGCCAAAAGTGCAGTTATTACAAACCATACCAAA
>CANEUJ010000056.1 GCA_947441745.1 Neisseriaceae bacterium
TCCCGCAATATATCAGCCTCCCAAATAGCATCAGATGATGCCAATACATCTTACCAAGGCTCTCAAGCATATAACAGCTCTCTTTATAGTGGTGAAGATGTCAATGGGCAAACAGGTACTTTGAGTCTTGCTCGAAGTTTAATATCTAGTCCTGGCATTAGCAAAGGTATTGATCTTAACTTAAATCTAGTGTATTCTAGCTCAGGTGCTAAAACCGTGGGAGCTTTGGGCTTGGTTAATGGCTGGGACTTACAACTATCCAAAGTAACTGCTACTAACTCTGTCAATATAGATGGTAGTAATTATGCCATTGATAAAACTTGGGTTGATGAAAGTGGTTATCAATCAGGGCTTAAATACATAAACAATAATGCAATTAAATTTAGTAGCTATTCCATAGATAAATCACTAAACTCTTGCCATACTCCTAATGGTGGCGGTAGTATCATGTATCACTCAATATATCAAGGAGCAAATGGAAGTCACCAGTATTTCGATGATAATGGCAATCTAGTTGCACGGGATGATAAAGATGGTAACTGTATAAGTTATAGCTATATTGGTGGTAAATTACATACTATAGTTGATAGTTATGGAGTTGCTTATACTTTGAGCATTAGTGATAATGTCTTAACAGTAACATCAGCTACTTCTTTAGGTAATAGAGTTATTAGAGTTAGTATTGGAAGACAAGGAGTAACATCATATACTGATGCTAGTGGCTATGTTACGACATATGGCTATGATAATAATGGCTTAGTAAATAAAATAACTTCTCCGTCTTTATTGGTAACTAATATAAGCTATACTACTTTACCATATACTAGCTGTAGTAATGGAGGTGGGACTTTGTATGCGGTGAATAATCTAACTCATAATTCAGCTAATAAGGTAGTACTAAATAGTACGACATATAAGTATGGTGTTGCTACTAATGGAGCTAACTTCACTGGCTTTGGCTTAGGTGGTGGTATTTGTTTAAGTAATAAGAATGATGGTTTAGCTGAAACTAATAACCCTAACTTAAAATATGATGTAACGGTGATTAAGAATGGGAGTAATAATGCCCCTAGTCAGATAAGTCGTGTTTATTATAACTTTATACATTTACCTGTAGAACAAGATAACTTAGCTAGTGATACATTTGGTGCTACCATATTATCAAAAGTAAACTATAGCTACAATATTAGTCCTGGTAGCTCCAAAAGAAGTGCTAGCTTCAGTAGTCCGATAGAAAAGTCTATCTACCAAGGTAATGTAGAGGTTGAAAAGACAAATACAAGCTATGATAAATATAATCAAGTAACAAGTAGTACTGATACGATACTAATGAATGGAGTATTAACGCCATTTCAAAATACTGTCACGCATTACTTTGATGGTGATTCATATTATCTAGTATCAGATACTACCACCACTGACTTAATAAGTCAGGAGACTAAAAAAGAACATAACACTTTAACAGCAGACGGTCATCATATAGCCCAAACTGATACATTTTATAAAGGTAATGCTTGGAAGACTTTAAACTATGGTTATGATAATAATGGACGCATAACTACTAATACTATGTCATGGTCAGGTAGTGTACCTACAGGTAGTGCTAAAAGTAGCACTATAAATGATAGCTATAGCTATAGTAATGGTATCTTAACTGACAAACAAACTGATGCACTAAACCATACAACTACAATAGTTAAGGATACTACATTACCAGGAGCTCCTATCATAAGTAAGACTGATCCCAATGGTAATGTTACAACTTATAAATATGATATAGGTGGACGTCAAAAACAAGTAATTACCCCATTAGGTAACTCAACTACTATGAGCTATAGTGTTGCAAGTAGTGGTGGTAGTAATACTGTTACGACAACTGATGCACTGAATCATGCTACAACAGTTAGGTATAATGAATTAGGTCAGGTAATGCTAGTTAGTGACAATGGAGATACTGGTAATAATAAAAGCCGTACTATTCAAAGTAATACTTACTATCCTAATGGTAGTCTTCAAACTACTACAGATAAACTAGGTAATACTACTAGCTATACTTATGACAATCTAGGTCGTCAATTAACAAGTACTGACTCTCTGGGTAATATAATGAGTACTACTTATGATGATGCTAGTTTAACTAAGCGTGTATTTCTAAATGGTAATAAGCTAAGTAGTGAAACTACTGATGGTATCGGTAATACAGTTACTAGTATCTCATATAGTATCCCAACTGTAGCAGATAATGAAGATCATATTATAGAAGTACATAACAGCTATAATGGCTTAAAAGAAAAGCTAATTTCTACTACTATTGCTGGTGGTAGCTTAATAAAACAAACTAACAATACTTATAATGGTGATGGAGATATTGAAGTAGCTAATGATAACTTATCAAACCCCTCAAGTAGTAGTGGTAGTAGTATTAATAGCTCCTACAATGACAACTCTCAAGTAGACTCAAGTAGCATCAAAGATTTATTGGGTAAGCCATTAACTATAAATACGCTAGTAAATGGTGATACTACTAATAATAGCTACACTAATGAGTATGATGCTACAGGACTATTAAAAACTAGTAAAAACACCATGGGTACTAAGACTATGACATACTATCCAAATGGTAGTATTAAAACCCTACTAACTAACTATGATAACACTACTACTGAGTATAGCTATGATGCTGATGGAAATGAAGTATCCCAAACAAAAGCTGGGGTTACTATTACTAAGGGATATGATGCCAATCATAATCTAACTAGTATCAGTAACTCAGGTACACCTAAGAGTAGTAATGTACACTATAAGTATACCAATACTAATTTATTGACTAATGTAATCTATCCTGATGGTAAGAGTGTAACTTACACCTACTATGATAATGGGCTACTAAAGAGTAAGACCAATGCTTTAGGAGTTACTACTAACTATGTAGAAGATAGCCAAGGGCGGATAGAAAGTATGAGCACTTTGGGTAGTACAATACGCTATCGTTATGATGATATCAAGCAAAATGCTGGAAAGAAAGGAATGTTACAAAGTACTACTCTTACAAATAGCTCAGGTACTAAAACCATCCATACCTACACCTATGATGGCTTTGGTGGCATAGCAAGTGATACTACTAATGAAGCAGGTAATACAACTACTGTAACTTATCAGAAGGATGCACAACAAAGAACCATTGGAGAGACAATCACAAGTAAGCACGCAAGTAAAAACTTGAATCTCACTAAAACCTATCAATACGATAGTATGAGTCGCTTGAAACAATCAACAACCGTATATGCTAATTCTAATGAATCAGTAACTGAAGTCTATAGTTATGACAAGGATAGTAATATAAAAAGCTATACCACTAATGAATCAACGATTAACTACACTTATAATGACAAGGATCAATTAATTCTAGTTAATATGGAGAGTATAAGCTATGACAATGCAGGTAATATGACTCATGATGATAAAGGTAATATCTATAGCTATAATAGCCAAAACCAATTAGTATCGGTAAGAGATAGTCATAATCAACTACTTAGTAGTTATGATTATTATGCTGATGGATTACTCAAAACCAAACAAGCACAAGATAATAGCACGCTTAACTTTTATTATGATAATGGTCATATTGATGGGATTAAGAGTAGTAAGTTATCAAGCACCAACTTTATGTTAAATAACAGAGGTAGTGTCATAGCTTCATTTGATAGTAATGGTAGCAATAGTTATCTAACTGCGGGTAATTCTACTATTGGGATGTTTGATGAGTCAGGAGGGGTAAGTAATAGCTATAGCTATACTGGCTATGGCTCGATAATGAATGAAGATGCTACTACCTCGCCAAGTAAGAGTCTACTATGGGATGGGGAATATAACGACACTGATACTGGCTTAGTATATCTAAGAGCAAGGTTTTATAGTCCGACATTAATGAGGTTTATTAATGCGGATACCATAAATGTAGCTAATCTATATAACTTTGGTAATGGAGATCCTATTGACAATCTAGATCCAAGTGGGCACTTCTCAATTCCTGAGTTTATGAAATTGTCAAATCTAACAACATATGTAGCAGATTTATTTCTTGTGGCAGTAGCAGTAGGAACTGTTATGGGATCTGGTGGATTAGCTTTAAGTGGTATTGGAATAGCAAATGTAATCGCAGGAGCTTTTGGAGCTACTTCTGCAACAACCCGTTTGATAGGCAACAAAACTGGAAATCAAACATTAAAAGATATCTCATCTATAGGTACTGAAGCTGGATTAACAATTTTTGCTGGAAGTTTTTTAAAATTTTCTGCTGGATATATTCCATGCTTTGGTGGAAGAGCAGCAGCAAGTATTGCACCACTAATTGAAGATGGTACTTCTACTGCAGCAAGAACTGCAACGATGGCGATGGACACAAGTCAAGGAGTTGCCTCACAACCAAGTGTCATTCTAGCCGATACCCCAGTAGAGCCTATTCTAGCTGATACTCCAGTAGAGCCTAATGTAACTCAACCAGCTTCAAGAAGATCTCTTCTTCCTGAGAATATTTATTCATCAGAAAACATGGACAAAATGAAAGCAAGTAGGGAGGCTTTTAGACAGAGGAGGACAATGCATAATCCTAACATGCTAGAGATCACAGATTTTCCGAGTATAAGTAGTTTAGCTAGTAGTAGCGTAACACCTTTTCTAGAATAGAAAAACTATAAATATTTAATGCCACAGTTTTTTATCTGTGGCATTAAATATTTTGTATAATAATAAATCTAGGATAACACCCAAAAATAATATTAAATGCTCTGGTTAAATTTCGTCAGAATCTTCAAAATACATATCATCACCTTCCTCAACACTCTCTAAATCAAGACTTTCTAATTGAGCAAAACTATCTAGGAAGCTTTTTAGTTTATCAGCACGGTTTGGCTGACGAAGCTTACGAATTGCTTTGGCTTCTATCTGACGTATTCGCTCACGTGTAACATCAAACTGACGCCCAACTTCTTCTAATGTATGATCCGTAAGAGTATCAATTCCAAAACGCATACATAACACCTTCGCCTCACGAGGAGACAATGTATCTAAAACTTCACGCACGGTCTTTTTAAGACTATAATCAATACCATGATCCGCTGGAATAACAGTTGATTTATCTTCAATAAAATCACCAAAGCTAGTATCATCTTCATCTCCAATTGGTGCATCCATAGAGATCGAATCATGGGCAACTTGATAGATTTTACGAACCTTCTCTTCACTAATTTCCATCCGCATAGCTAACTCTTTCGTAAGTGGCTCACCAGATTTTTCTTGTAATAGTTTACGGTGCTCTTTACTCATACGATTGATAGTTTCTATCATATGAACTGGTATCCGAATAGTACGCCCTTGATCTGCTATAGCACGAGTGATAGCTTGTCTAATCCACCATGTTGCATAGGTGGAAAATTTGTAGCCCTTACGATATTGAAATTTATCAATAGCCTTTATCAGACCAATATTACCCTCTTGAATTAGATCTAAGAAATGTAACCCACGGTTAGTGTATTTCTTGGCAATCGAAATAACCAAGCGTAAATTTGATTCAACCATCTCAGTACGGGCTTTTTTCTGCTCACGTTCTGCTTTTTGTAATTGCTTAAATAGGTTTTTAATTACTTCAACACTAATACTCAAATCAGCCTCAACTAATTTAATCTTTTCTTGTTTTTCTACAATATCATACTTCAGACGGTTAAATACATCAGCATATTTTTTGCTTGGAACGTGTTTATCAACCCATGTTGTTTCATTATTAATAAACTCTTTTCTGAATTTATCCTCTGGTATTTTGATAATATCACAAGCAATATGAAAAATCTCATTCTCATACTCTTTGATTTGACGATGTCCATGTCTTAAAATATCACAAAACGCTTCAATTTGTTTATTAGTAAATCTAATTTTTTCTAATAATGCTGTAATATCAACCAAAACCAAACGATACTCATCTGAATCAGTAGTGTGTTTTTTAATGATTTTGTTTTGTTTATCAACTAATTTATTAAAATCCTTAAAGAAATCAGCAGTTCTTTGCTTTAGCTTCTCTAATTGTTCTCTTGATATCTGCTCATCATCATCATCACTTAAACTCTGCGGAATCAGATCTTCAGGCTGAATAGGATCATTGCCAAGATCTTCATCAATAAACTCATCAATAAAGTTTTCTATTTTAAATCTACCAGCAAGAACATCTTCATATACACGTGAAATGTCATTAATAATCTTGGGGCAGTCAGCAATGGCTGAAATCATAGATTTAATACTATTTTCTAATTTACGTGCTATCTCAGCTTCATCTGTTTTATCAAGCAAGTCATAGGTACCAATTTCACGCATATACATACGAACGGGATCAGTTGTGCGTCCAAACTCATTAGCTGATGTGGTACTTGCTAAAATCTTTTCAGCTTCTTCTACCGCATACTCATCATCATCAACTGTAGCTGATGATGTACCTGATAATAACAACTCTTCACGACTAGGCTCGTATTCAAATACTTTAATACCAATAGTCTCAATCATCATAATAATCTGGTCAATTACTTCGGGATCCGTAATATGGTCAGGTAGATTATCATTAATTTCAGAATTTGTTACATAGCCTCGCTCTTTACCCTTGCCTAGCAGATATCGTAGCTTTCTTTTTTGCTCTTCAAGCTTATTTAACTCATCAACAGATAAATTTTCAGCACCAGAACTAACCAATCTCATTAATTTATTTACATCATTATGTGCTGTACCATCTTCTTTACCACTCTTCTTACCTTTGGCACGACGATGCTTCCCACGCTCTAGCTCGTCTCCAGATCTATTATTATCAAAATCATGTTCTAATTTAGTACCACCACGTGCGGAACTCTTTGACTTAGCAATTGTAGTCTTTGGTTTTGTAACCAACAAATTTTCAGTAGAAGGTTTTTTTGTCATTTAGTTTCCTTAAGGGTTATCGCAAAGCTTATGCTATCGCAATTAAAAGTGTTTTTTTGCTTGTTTCAAATAATAAAACATAGAAATAACCGTTATAACTACGGCTAAAAGCATAAAAAAATTACCAATATAATTAGTATTTATGAAGTTACCATGATAATCAAATAATAAAAGTGCAATCGCAAACATCTGTAAACTGGTTTTTAATTTACCAACATAAGCAACAGCTACACTTGCAGTATCGCCAAGCTTAGCCATCCACTCTCTTAAAGCAGATACCGCAATTTCACGGATTATTATAATAATTGCCGCAACCACAAAAGTTCTTTGCATATTTACAAGCAAAACCAAACTAGCCGCAACAATAGCCTTATCCGCAACTGGATCTAAAAAAGCCCCAAACGAGGTTTCTTGTTTAAGTAACCGTGCCAAATATCCATCAAGATAATCAGTAAAAGCTGCAAAAACAAATATAATAGTAGCTAACCAGTTTTTATGGGTCATATTAAGCCATATATCTGGTAAATAATAAATACCTATAAAAATAGGTACTAAGAATACTCGTATCCACGTCAGTAAAAGAGGGATTGTCATTTTTTTTAACATTATTTAATACTTCAAAATGTTAATGGAAGAAAGAATATATCTGATTAGCCAGAATATCACCAATGCCATTTACCTGTTTTAGTTCATCTATTTTAGCCTCAGCAATCGCCTTTGCACTACCAAAGTGTGCTAATAAAGCACGTTTTTTATGCACTCCCAAATTGGGGATTTCGCTAAGTACTGAGATTGTCATTTTTTTAATTTGACGCTTACGATGTCCAGTAATAGCAAACCTATGAGCCTCATCACGCAGTGATTGTAATAATCCAAATATCGAAGCATCATAGCTAATTACCCTACCATCTTCCAAAAGTAGGCGGTCAAACAAAGGGTTTCTATGCTCACCCTTATATATTCCCAAGCACCTTATTTTATCACATAGATTCATATCAATTAAAACCATTTTTAGTGTTTCTAATTGCAACTTACCGCCATCAATCAAAATAAGCTCTGGCAGTGGCATTTCTGTATTAGATAACCTCCTCCGAAGCACCGTCTCCATAGCAATTAAATCGTTACCATTAATAGCCATTTTATTATAATCCTGACTGAGATTATACTTACGATATTTAGAGTGATCTATTATTCCATTACTATACACAACAAGACCACCTACCGTGTTTTCACCATGATTATGACTGATATCTATGCATTCTATACGCTTTAATGATTTCATCCCCAATAAAGCCGCTATTTTATCTGCATTACCCTCTAAACCTTTAGAGCTTTGCTCGATAATTCTATTTAAATTCACATATCCCATCTGATATAGCTGTTGTACTTGATTACTCTTTGTAGATGTAATTGTAATCCCAATTGCTTTATGAAATAAATCTTTAAACTCTTCTGATACATTAAATTCACAATAGATCTGTTTTGTGCTTCGATCTTCTAGATAATAACTTTCTAAGAATATTTCAAAAATATTAGCAATATCATTATCAATATTATCTAAAACAAAATGTTTATCTCCTATATATAAGCCGTTTCTTAAAATTATCAAGTAAATAAACACCTTATTTACAGAATTCTCACATAAAACAAGATCTGCACTTATTGGCTCATTATAATTATTGATTATTTGATTAGCATTTATATGTTTGATTACACCAAGCCTATCTCTAACTATCGCAGCCTGTTCAAACTCCATTTTTTCTGCGAAATCATACATTTGCTTAGTTAAATTATCAATTACTTTAGCAAATTTACCATTTAGAAAATCAATTGTTTGTGTTACTTGATTATGGTAGTCTACTTCGCTTACCAAATTAACGCATGGAGCTGTGCAACGTTGTATTTCGTATAAAACACATGGACGAACTCGGTTTTTAAAAGCACTATCTGTACAAGTACGAAGCTTAAAAATTCGCCCTATCATATCCAAATTCTGACGTATAGCCGTACCATTTGGATACGGTCCAAAATAACTATCTTTGCCATTTGGTTTGCCTCTATAGCTATCTAATTTGGGATAAGTATGGTTTGACAAACGAAGTAATGGATAACTTTTGTCATCCCGAAAGATAATATTGTATTTGGGTTTCAAATTTTTAATTAGATTGTTTTCTAAAATCAAAGCCGAGACTTCATTCTCAGTAACCGTAATCTCAATAGTGTGTATTTTAGACACCATGAGACTTATTCTAGGAGATAAAGCTTGTGATTTTTGAAAATAAGATTTTACACGTTTATATAAATCAAGTGCCTTACCTACATATAAAAGCTCACCCAAAGATGAAGTATCGCTAGATTCTTTATAAAATCTATATACCCCAGGTTCATGCGGAATATTTTTTATAAAATCAGGTACACTTACTAATATCTGCATATGTAATTTTATCTAACCATACCAACCACAATACCCAAAAACAATATTACACCTACCCAATTATTTAGTAAAAACATACTAAAATATTTATCTTCTTCGTGTTGCAATAAAGTTATAATCTGATAAATTAATAAGCCACCTGATAAGCAAAGACATAGGTAATACCCAACATTTAGATGAATTAGTGAACCAAGCCAAAAAAACAATAAGAAAAAAGCCAAATAACAAAGTCCAATAATTGATACTACAAAACCACCGAAGGTAATTGCTGAAGTTTTTATACCGATTTTTAAATCGTCCTTGATATCAACCATTGCATATATTGTATCATAGCCAATTACCCAAAACAAATTAGCAAAAAATAATAAACATGTAATTAGATTGATATTACCATTTATTTCCACAAAAGCCATAAGTATACCAACGCTAAAGGCTATACCAAGATAAGCCTGTGGAATTGAAAAAAACCTTTTGAAATAAGGATAACTAATAAATATAATCAATGCTGGAATACTAAGGTAGAGTGTATGTTTATGTAGAAATTTATATGCCAAAATAAATGCCAATAAACTTAAAATAACTCCAAGTATCAAA
>CANEUJ010000057.1 GCA_947441745.1 Neisseriaceae bacterium
CCATGCCCTTGCTCTAAATATGTAATTAGAGCATGGATTCCAAATTCGTGACGAGACAGCAACTATATATGTCATCCCATCGTAGGATGGGATCCATGCCCTTGCTCTAAATATGTAATTAGAGCATGGATTCCAAACTCATGACGAGACAGCAATAGGTTTGTATTTGGAATGACATAATGGTGTTATCTAATATCATTTTAGATTTAATTGTTTATTTATGATAAAATATATATTATAATTTTTTTGAGGTGTATTATGTTACGTTTTATTTTTGTTACCATATTAGCTCTATTTTTATTTGCCTGTTCTGGTATGGACATAAACCAATATAAAAATGAAACACCAAAACTTGATTTACAGTCTTACCTTAACGGTAAGATTAAAGGCTATGGCATTGTTCAAGATCGAAGCCATAATGTCACCAAGCGTTTTGATTTTAGTGGTAATGCCAGTTGGAGTGGAAGTGTTGGTACATTTAATGAGAAGATTGTCTATACTGATGGTAAAGTTGATAAGCGTATTTGGAAATTCACTAAGATTAATGATGGTTATTATGAAGCTACTACTCCTGATGTAATTGGTAAAGCTACAATTAAGATTGCAGGAAATGCAATGAATTGGAAATATACCATGAATGTAAAAGTTGATGATGATACTACTTATAAGATAGACTTCGATGATTGGATGTTCTTAATGAATGATGGAAAACTAGTTAATCGTAACTATTTTCATAAATATGGTCTTGATGTAGGTGAACTAACATTATTTATGGAAAAGCAAAGTAAATAATGATTAAATATACTATTATTCCAAATATTAATTCACATATTTATAATGTGAAATTAAGCTTTGTTGCAAGCTCTGAATCTCATGTTTTAAAATTGCCAGTATGGATTCCTGGTAGCTATATGGTTCGAGAATTTAGTAAGAATATAGTTAGTATTAATACAGTACAAGTATCCCATAAATTAGTGCAGCTTGATAAAAACACTTGGGAAGTTTCGAATCTAATGCTAGATATGGAAGTAAATATTATTTATAATGTCTATGCATATGAATTTGGTATACGTACTGCATTTCTTGATTTTACGCGTGGATATTTTAACAATACTAGCTTATGCTTATATGTTGATGGTAAAGAAAATTTACAACACTCTATTACTATTAATGAACTTCCACAAAATTGGCAAATAGCAACAGCTCTTGATAAAGTCTCAGATAGTCAATATAGTGCTGATAATTACGATATGCTGATTGATTGCCCAGTTGAGCTTGGGGAGTTTAAACGCCTTGAATTTATTATCAAAGATGTGCCTATTTATTTCATACTGAGTGGTACGATAATTAAAAACTTTGATGAGAGGCGTTTTTTATCTGATGTGAATGCAATATGCCAAACCGAGATTGACTTGTTTGGTGGTATTCCACCATTCAAAAATTATACCTTTATTCTCTATCTTGGTGGGGAAGTTTATACTGGTTTGGAGCATCGAAATTCCACTTTATTAATGGCACCATATTATTCATTACCAATTAGTGGTCAAACAGATATTGGGGATGATTATCTTAAAATCTTAGGGCTAATAAGCCATGAATTTTTTCATACATGGAATATCAAACGAATTAAGCCTCAAGTCTTTAACCCATATGTATTAGATAAAGAAAATTATACCAAACTACTTTGGTGGTTTGAGGGTGTAACCTCATACTATGATGATTTGATCTTAAGGAAAAGTGGTCTTATAGATGATAAGCGTTATTTGAAATTAATTATTGATAATATCAATAATGTATATAAATATAATGGTAATAAAATACAAACTCTGACTAGTAGTAGTATGACAGCATGGACTAAGTATTATCGCCAAGATGAGAATAGCCCAAACGCAATAGTTAGTTACTATGTCAAAGGTGCATTAGTTGGTATGTGTCTTGATTTAATAATTCGTGATAAAACAAAATCAAAATCGCTTGATGATGTGATTTTAGGACTTTACATTAAATGGCAACATGATGGTTTGGGTATTTTAGAAGATCAGTTATCTGAATTAATTAACCAATATACTGGACTAGATTTGAGTGCTGAAATTCATCAATTTGTTGATACTTGTGAAGAATTGCCATTTAATGATTTGCTTAGCAAGTTTGGGGTAAATGTTCAAACGATCAATAATCAAAGAAATAGTGATAATGGAACAGTTATTGAAGATACTAGAGAATTACCTCTGACAAAGAAATTTGATCTTGGGTGTAAATTAGTAAAAGATGCTTTTGGTTATAGAGTTACCAATGTATATAATAATACCTTAGCGTGGAATATAGGGCTTGCTACTAATGATATTATAATAGCTATTGATAATATCAAATTAAGTGATTTTGATAAGCAGATTGCCTTATATGCTCTAGGAAGTGAAATTAGTTTAACCTTGTTTCGACAAGAAAGGCTAATTAGTGTAAACTTTAAACTAGTAGAACCTAGTTTAGATATTAGATTTTTACAGATAATAGATAAAGATAAACTATCGAACTGGCTAAAATCTATATAGGTTATCCCATCATAGGATGGGATCCATGCCCTTGCCCTAAATACATAATTAGAGCATGGATTCCAAACTCATGACGAGACAGCGACTATATAGGTCATCCCAGCGGAGGCTGGGATCCATGCCCTTGCTCTATAATTGCAATGGCATAGACAATATTTTAAAATTTAGAGGAGAATAATTGTGCATCCAATTGAAATAGGTTTGTCATTTCTTGAGGGGTTAGCATTAATTGCATCCCCGTGTATTTTGCCAGTTTTACCATTAATTCTATCAACTTCAGTTGAGGGTGGGCGTCGAAGACCTTTTGGAATAATTAGTGGGTTTGTAATAGCGTTTAGCTTATTTGCTTTATTATCCCGTCAGTTAGTTTCAATTTTGCATATTAATCTTGATTATATTAAATATGGGTCATTAGTTCTTTTGGCTCTTTTTGGTATAATGTTATTATCTGAAAAACTTCAAGAAAAATTTGGAAATCTTACTCAAAATGTTGCAAGCACAGGTACAACTCTATCAGCCAATGCCAAGGATGGGTTTTTTAGCGGGGTGCTTATTGGTGTTCTAATTGGATTAGTATGGACTCCGTGTGCAGGGCCTATACTTGCGGTAGCTTTGGTACAGATAATTCGTGAACAAAATAATTTTAGTGCTATATGCTTAATTCTTGCTTTTGCAATTGGTGCAGGTATTCCAATGTTGATAATTTCACTAACTGGTAGACGCATAATAGCAAAAATTTCATTTTTAAGTATAAATGCTGGTTTGGTGCGTAAAATATTAGGTATTTTGGTGCTTGGAGCTGTAATTTTTATCGCATCAGGCTTTAACCTTCAAAATATTTTTTCTACACCTCCAGCACAAAATAATAGCTCTATAACAACCAATGGTAGTGGTAAATTAGAAAATGCACTATCTAATCCATATTCCATGCCAGAATTTGCTGTTTCTAATGTATGGCTTAATACGCCTAATAATAAAGCCCTTACTCCTAAACTACTAAAAGGTAAGGTGGTATTAGTTGATTTTTGGACATATTCGTGTATCAATTGTATTCGTACTCAGCCATATTTGAATGATTGGTATAATAAATATCATGATAATGGTCTAGTTATTATAGGTATTCATGCCCCAGAGTTTGAGTTTGAAAAAAACAAAGATAATGTGGTTAAAGCGATATCTAGAGATGGAATCAAATATCCAGTTGCATTAGACAATAACCTAGATACTTGGACTAATTATAACAATAAATATTGGCCAGCACATTACTTAGTTGATAAAGAAGGTAATATAGTCTATACTAGTTTTGGGGAGGGGCGGTATCAAGAAACTGAAAATAATATTCGTGTCCTTCTTGGCTTAGATAAAGATGGTGGTAATGCTACTAATACTATTGCTAATTATAATTTGAATCAAACTCCAGAGACTTATTTGGGTTTTGATAGGGCTGATAGTTTTGAAGGAGATTTTAAGCAAGATTTGGTGCAGGATTATATTCTTTCAAATAATATACCTTTAAACAAATGGAGTATATCTGGTAAATGGCTAGTTGAAAATCAAAAGATTACTACTAAAGGTAATAGTAGTCATTTGCTTATAAACTTTAATGCTAAACATGTTTATTTAGTTCTTGGAAATCCGAGTAATACTCCTATTATCATAAACCTAAAACTTAATGGACAGGATATTGGTAAGGATGCAGGGGTTGATGCACCAAATGGAATTGTTACTGTTACTGATCATAGATTATATGAGCTTATCAATCAAGATACTGCAAAAGATAGTCTACTTGAATTAGATATTGGAAGCTCTAATTTAGAAGCATATGCATTTACCTTTGGATAATAAATATGCTAAACGCTAAACTCATTAATGATCTTATAAACCCAGGTAATACTAAAATTATTCCTGGGTTGGAGCGTATGCATAAAATTCTTAACATTTTAGGTAATCCACAGCATAAATACCAAGTAATTCATATTACTGGTACTAATGGTAAAGGCTCAACAGCAGCTTTTTTGGAGTCAGCGCTTGTAAGGTGTGGATATACAGTTGGTAAATTTACAAGCCCTCATATCAGTAAAATAAATGAATGTATCACTATCAATCATAAAAAAATTAGTGATAAAAACTTGGAGTCTTGTTATTTCAAAATCAAAGAGCTATTAACAGTCCATAATATTGAATTATCACCATTTGAATTCTTAACTACAATAATGTTTGAGTACTTTGCTCGTGAGGAGATAGATTGGCTTATTCTTGAAGTCGGAATGGGGGGGATAAACGATGCAACAAATGTGGTAAATTCAAAGTATTCGATTATAACTAATGTTGAATTAGAACATTGTAATTGGCTTGGAAATACTATATCTGAGATAGCTATTGAAAAATCTGGAATTATTAAATCAGGGTTGGCTATATTTGCTGATCATAAAGTAGAAATAGTTGAGATAATCTCAAATAAAACCACAAATTATATCAATGTGTTAAGCCAGTATGAGTTTAGCATTGATTTAGACTTAAAAAACTTTAGAACCCTTCTTACTGTTGATGATGAGTTATATAGTCTTAGTTTATTTGGTAGATTTCAAGCATATAATTTTTTATGTGCTTATGCTGTATTTAAAGATATGGGGATAGCTGACAAGCATATTAAATATGCCGCCGAAAATACTATTTGGCCATATCGCTTGATGGTGTTAGAAAAAGATCCACTGGTGATTGTTGATGCTACACACAACTCTGCTGGTGCTAAGAGTTTATATGATTCGCTACTAGGAATTTATAATCCTAATGATGTAGTTGTTGTAACGTCAATACTCCGTGATAAAGATATAAAAGCAATGCTTAAGTATTTTAGTAAATTGGCTACTAGTGTAATATATACAAGTATTGATAATAACCCCCGTGGTATGCAGGCTTCTGAGATAGCTAATATTGGAGCAGGTATTTTTTTTAATGAACTATGTATTGATAAACCAATACATGCTATAGCTAAAGCCAAACAAATTGGTAAAAAAGTAATTATAGTTACAGGGTCACTATATTTACTTGCTTAATGATGTGTATTTTCATAAGCTATTAAAACATCATTAATCTTAAATACCAAATGTCAAGAACCGACAGATCTTTTTAGTCGATCTATGATTGCCGAGTATTTGCTTTCATTTGGTGGGAATTCTATGGCAATTATTTCAGAAAAGGAGTTATCTCCTAGGCGTAATGCATGATATAAATCTTTGGCAAATTCATATGGATTAGAGCTTATTTGGTAGCTTAATTCTTTATCAAGTAATACAAAATCAGAATAGTGAATGATATAAATATTATTATACTTATCAAGTAAGGCGTCTAATTCTTCTTTTGAGTTAAAGCGAATTAGTTTTTTTTGGGGGGAGTAGTGTTTTTTATGGCTACCAGGAGCGATGGTATTATTGTTATCTATTACGGGTTTATCATTATATTTATTGTCTAAGGCTTTATTTAGATCTTCTTCAGAGATTATCCCAGGTCTTAATACCTTATAATAATCAAGAGATGTAGCATCAATGATAGTTGATTCAATACCAATATTACATATTCCGCCATCAATAACATCAACTGCATTATTAAATTCTGCAATAACATGCTCTGGACGAGTTGGGCTAATACTCATAAATTTATTTGCAGATGGTGCCGCTAATGGATGGCCTACGGCTTTTATTAGCTCTAGGGTCAATTCATGATTTGGCATTCTAATAGCAACTGTATCTTGACCGCCTGTTACTAGATGGCTTACTTTATCAGACTTGGCGAGAATAAAAGTTAGAGAGCCTGGCCAAAATTTTTTGGCTAGAATTTCTACATATTTAGGTATTTGTGTAGCGTATATATATATATCTTCAATACTTGCAATATGTATAATTAAAGGGTGGTTGGTCGGCCTGTTTTTTAATTGATAGATTTTTTTAATTGCATTATCTATTGCAATATTACCACCCAAACCATAAACTGTCTCTGTTGGAATGGCAACGAGTTCACCAGCACAGAGTTTTGACCGTGCTTTTTCTATAATTTCATTTGTATTGCCAGTTAATATAGTCATATAAAAAGTTTTCCGATAAATTAATGTGCATTTATTTTCTGTTATTCACTTCCACTCTCCGAGTTTCCAATGTAGGCGGCATACTGAGGTATAGCGAGTATCAACCGCTTTTAGAGAATCGTCATCTACTACTACGCTATCTCCTTCTTTGACAGCACTGCAGTGTTTTATTAGCATATTATAAGTTGCTTTATGTCCGCAATGGCAGATGGTTTTTAGTTCTTCCAAAGTGTCAGCTATTGCTAGTAGTTTTGCACTTGATGCAAATGGTTCGCCTCGATAGTCACTTCTAAGACCATAGCATATTACAGGGACTTTGAGATAGTCAACAACGTCAGATAACTGATCGATTTGTTCTACGCTAAAAAAATGAATTTCATCAATTAAAACACAAGCTATTTTAGTTATATTTACTTTTTCTTTAATTAAATCAAATAAATTATCATCTGTATGTGTAGAAAAAGCATCACAATTAAGCCCAATGCGAGATTTAATGTTATTCATTCCAGCACGTTTATCAATAGAAGAAGTAAAAACCAGAACTTCTTGACCGCGGTCTTTGTAGTTATAGGCAACTTTTATGAGATCCAGTGTTTTTCCAGCATCCATTGCTGAATATCGAAAATATAACTTAGCCATGATTATTTGTATTCTATAGATTGAGTTAAAAGTTGAACTTTATTATCTAGATCAAGAAATGCACTATCAACACAGTCTATTTGCAATGATACTAGCCCCAAATAATCGAGGTCACGACTCATAAAATCAACAATCACACCAATTTCTTGATTATCAAATAGTGGACTCAATACCTTTTGACCTATAGTTGGTTCATTATCACAAATAAAACGGTACATTCTTCTTTTTACTTTACCTAAGTAGTGAGTACGTGCTACAATTTCTTGACCAGTATAGCATCCTTTTTTGAAATTTACGCCATTAAATAAATCATAATTCACTTGCTGTGGAGTAAACTCTTCTTGAGTACTTAGATATATCAAAGGAATCCCATGATTAATTAATGTTTTTTTCCATAGCTGATTGTTTTGTAGAGTAGCATCTGAGTTAGTTATAGAAATAAAATATTGAGGAAAAATCTCAAGAGATAATTCATTATCCAGTTTATGATTAGAAAAAACCACCTGTGAACTTAGAGACTCTATAACTACTTTAGAGCGAAGCACAAACATTTTTAAGCGAGGAATTATTTTATCAATTACCTCAGTGCTTGTGATTAAGTAGTATATATCTGGAGCAGGTTTTGTGATGATAAAACTTGCTAACATCCGTCCTTTATTATTTAGATGAGCAGAGAATTGAAATGGCTTATTATCTAACTCATTAATGTCGTTGGTTAATTGTCCTTGCAGGAATTTTTGACTATCAATTCCTGAGATGCTAATTACTTTTAATTCATTACTTATATTATGTTTTTCCATTTTATGGTTCCTGAGTTAATAAAATTTATAGTGCAAGAGCATGGATCCCAGCCTACGCTGGAACGACGAAAAATGGCGGTGATGACAACTAAAACCGTCATTCCAAACCAAAACAATATGCTGTTTCGTTATGAATTTGGAATCTATTAACTAATCTGAGCTCTTTGAGTTAACAAGCTGTCTGATACGCTCCAAGTCTTCCAAAGTATCAACTCCAGGGTGAGGGGTTGTATTACTTGTCATTACAGCTATTTTATACCCGTTATATAAAGCCCGTAGTTGCTCCAAACATTCAACGTTTTCCAGATGGCAGTTTGCCAATTGATGATATTGTTTTAGAAATCCAACATTATAGGCATATATCCCTATATGTCTAAGTACAGCAAGAGTTTGAGGTGGCTTAAATTCTTGGCGATTAGTATAGCCATCACGATAAAATGGGATAGAAGCTCTAGAAAAATAAAGTGCATTGTTATCTTTATCAAGTACTACTTTTACGATATTAGGGTTAAAAATTTCATCTTCAAGAGTTATAGGGTGGGCAATAGTTGCAATCAAAGTCTGTTGATCACGAATAAAATCAGCTAATTGATTTATTAAAACTGGATCTATAAGTGGTTCGTCACCTTGAACATTGATAATAACTTCATCATCGTGCAGGTTTAGTAAATGAGTTACTTCAACTAAGCGTTCAGTTCCTGAGTTGTGTGTGACTTTAGTCATGACAGCATCAATCCCATGCTCACTACATACTCTTATGATATCTTCATGATCCGTTGCTACAATTACTTTTGTAGCATTACTCTTCATTGCTTGTTTGGCGGTTTGAACTATCATTGGTAAATCACCAATTTTTAGTACCATCTTTTGTGCTAAACGAGTTGAATGCATCCGTGCTGGAATGACTAAAGTAAAATTATTTTTGGACATTATCTATATTCCTAGCGGAATCTATCAACATAACTGGAATACCATCATCAATAGGGTATGCTAATTTACATTTATTACATATTAGTTCATTATTGGTTTTATCTGCTTCTAGCTTTGCTTTGCAAAGTGGGCAAACTAGTATTGCTAGTAATTTATTGTCTATCATATTGTATCCTGTGAGTTATTTATATTTCGGTTAATATTATATCATATTTAGACTAAATTTGATATTTGCTCAATTAATTTGCTTGTGTTAAGACGGGTTTTAACAAGTACCACCCAAATATCACTTCGGTCAAATAATGATAATTTGGCATAATCTTTTTCAGTTACTAAAATTATTTCGTGACTGACAGGGATATCTTCTTTTTTATACAGGTAATGATCTGGGAAGGCTAGAGAATAATTTAATTTTAGACCTTGACTCTTTAGAAAATCAAAAAATCTATTAGGGTGTCCGATACCAGCTATGGCAGTTATATCCATTAACTGTAGTTCTTTAATAGAAAGTGTACTTTTAGTTTTAGGGTTATATATTTTGTCTAATACTAGAGTTTGCTCCACAACTAGCGGTGGTAGAGGTAACTTAGTATTTGCTACTCCATTAAATACTACCGCATTAACAGATTTAAGCCTTGAAGATGGCTCTCTTAATGGCCCCATTGGCAGAGTGAATCTGTTACCAAGCATACGGCTAGAATCA
>CANEUJ010000058.1 GCA_947441745.1 Neisseriaceae bacterium
TACCTTATGCTTTAGTTGTTAATCATCTTCTAATAGGAGATTCACTGATTATAGCTGTTATAATTCTTGGGATTGTTCAATTATTAGTTCAATTAATATTCTTCCTACATTTGAGTTCTCATCCATCGCAACGCTGGAATCTTATTACTTTTTCATTTACCGTATTAATAGTAGTGATTTTGGTTGTTGGTTCACTATGGATTATGTATAATATGAACTATAATATGATGGAAAACGCTAATTAAAAAGTTTTTCTCACTAACGAAGCCTGGGATAATCTTTGGTAATCTGGTAACAGTTGCTGGAGGGTTTTTTCTAGGCTCTCGTGGTAATATAAATTATCCCTTATTAATAGCTACATTTATTGGTATCTCACTAATAATTGCTTGTGGTTGTGTTTTAAATAATATCATTGATCAAGACATTGATAAGCTAATGGAACGCACCAAAAACAGGGTATTAGTCAAAGGTCTTGTATCATCTAAAGTAGCTTTTTTCTATGGTATTATGCTTGGTTTTATTGGTGCGGGTATTTTATATTTCAAAACTAATCACCTTACATTTATTATTGGGCTAATTGGTTTATTTGTTTATGTGATTGTTTATAGCTTATGGATGAAGAGGTGTTCTGTATATGGTACTTTAATTGGTAGTATATCTGGCTCAGTTCCGCCTGTTGTTGGTTATTGTGCGGCTACAAATAACTTTGATATTGGGGCTATATTATTATTTTTGATTTTAACTTTGTGGCAAATGCCTCATTCTTATGCTATTGCAATCTATCGTTTGGAAGATTATAAAAAAGCAGGAATCCCAGTATTACCTCTAAAAAATGGTATACTTAATGCTAAAATTCATATGTTAGTTTATATAGTATTTTTTGTATTTGCAACACTTATGTTGACTTTTATGAGCTATACTGGGGTTGTTTATTTTGCTGTAGTATTTGTTCTAGGGTTACGTTGGTTATGGATAAGCATTAAAGGATTTAAAACCCTTGATAATAGACTGTGGGCAAGGCAAATGTTTCTCTTCTCTATAATTATTATTACTGCTTTGTCCTTTATGATGGCAGTAGACTTTATACCTTTCACTGGTAATATGGTATAATATTTTGAAGTATGTGTTATAAATACTAAAACCAATTCTAGACATGAGCATGAGAGCAAGGGCATAGGTTTCAGTATGTGCAGTGGTGACTTCGAGGATTGGAAATCTGGATTATTAGATAAAATCAAAAATATTACTCCAACACTTGCGACGAAATTATCCGCTATTGGAATTAATACCTACTGGGATTTATTGCTCCACATCCCAATTCGCTATGAAGATCTAACCAAAGTATATAATATAACTGATGTTAAAGTTGGAGCTGTTGCTCAAATAGAGGGGGAGATTGTATGTGCAACTGTTGTTAATAAACGCACCAAACAGCTTCAAGTACAAATAACGGATGGTAATGAAATAATCACGTTAATATTTTTTCATTTTTATCCTAATTATGTTTCACAATATCAAGTTGGGAAAAAAATCCGTGCTTTTGGTGAAGTAAAAGCAGGTTTTGGGACTAGTAAAAGTATTATCCACCCTAAAGTACAAAGTGTTAATTATACTCCCAACTTATCTAATACTTTTAGTTCTATATATGGCACAACTAATGGATTAAAACAAAATCAAATAGTTAAGATAATAGAAGAAGCACTCCTATTATTAGATCAAATTGATATTTTACCCAATAATCTAATAGCTAATTTACCCAAAATGTCTACTGCACTGCTTACGCTGCATAAATTAACTCCAAAGCAATTTAATACTGAAGCTCACAATGAAGCTCTTACACGTCTTAAAATGGATGAACTTATAGCTCAGCAATTAATATTATATAAAGCATATGAATTAAAGCATAACAATGAATCAACAGTCCTAAAACCAAGAGCAACATATACTAGAATGTTATTAGATAGCCTACCTTATAAACTAACACATGAACAAACAAAGGTGCTTGGTGAAATATACGCCGATATAGCAAAACCGACTCAGATGAATCGCCTGCTTCAAGGTGATGTGGGAAGCGGTAAGACAATAGTTGCAACCATGGCGATGCTTGTTGCTGTTGAAAATGGTTATCAAGCAGCTATTATGGCACCAACTGAAATATTAGCCCAGCAACATTATATAAAGACCAAACAATTACTACATAAAATAGATATCGAAGTGGTTTGGTTATCAGGTAGCTTAACTTCTAAGCAGAAAAAGACAGTATATAATGATATTAAGACTGGAGTTGCTAAGATAATCATAGGCACTCATGCAATCTTTCAAAAAGATGTTGAATTTAATAATCTAGCTTTAATAACCGTAGACGAACAGCATCGTTTTGGAGTAGAGCAACGATTAGCATTACAAGCCAAAGGTATGAATCCGCATCAACTAATGATGTCAGCAACCCCAATCCCGCGTACCTTAGCTATGAGCTATTATGCGGATCTTGATATTTCGACAATTGATAAATTACCACCAGGTAGAACTCCAATTAAAACCATCCTTATTAATAGTGGACGGCGTTTTGAAGTAATTAAATTTGTTGCTGAAATGTGTAGTAAGAATTCACAGGTCTACTGGGTATGCCCACTTATTGAGGAATCAGAAAATCTAGATTTACAAAATGCAATAAATACATTTAATGAACTGCAAGATAGTTTGAATGGGTTTAGGGTAGGGCTTGTTCATGGTAAACTAAAACCAACAGAAAAAGCTAGTGTAATGAAAGAGTTTAGCGAAGGTAAAATTCAGGTATTAGTTGCAACTACAGTAATTGAGGTTGGCGTTGATGTACCAAATGCTAGTATTATGGTAATTGAACATAGCGAAAGAATGGGGTTATCACAATTACATCAACTTCGTGGTCGAGTAGGGCGTGGTAGTGTTGATAGCCAGTGTATATTACTATATCAAGCACCACTTGGAGAAATAGCTAAACGCCGTCTAAAAGTAATTTATGAGAATAACGATGGTTTTATAATAGCCAATGAGGATTTAGCTATTAGAGGCCCTGGAGAATTACTAGGGCAAAAACAAAGTGGATTACCAGCTCTTAGGTTTGCTAATCTTGACACTGATCTAGCACTACTAAAAGAAGCAAAAGAACTCGCTAAAAAAATCTCTATAAAATATCCAGATATAGCTACAAAATTTATCAGCTTATGGTTTAATAGTAGTGAACATTTTCTGAAGGTATAAAATTGCGGTTGCATTTCATGCCTGCATCTACATAGAAAACATTAAAGTTAGGTTGTTTATATTTATCTAAAGTGGTAGAATATATTCCTTATTAAAAATTTTCTGGAGAACCATAGTTATGGAACATACATTACCTCAATTACCTTATAGTCTTGACGCTCTTAGTCCACATATTTCTAAAGAAACTCTTGAGTACCATTATGGTAAACATCATCAAACATATGTTACTAACCTAAATAATCTAATTAAAGGAACTGAATTTGCTGATTCTTCTTTAGAGGAAATAATCAAAAAATCTAGTGGTGGCATATTTAATAATGCGGCTCAAATATGGAATCATACTTTTTATTGGCATAGCTTATCACCGCAGGGTGGGGGAGAGCCAACAGGTGCATTAAAAGATGCAATCAATAAAAAATGGGGCTCTTTTGACGAGTTCAAAAAAGCTTTCTCTCAAACTTGTGTTGGGACTTTTGGGTCGGGATGGGGCTGGTTAGTAAAAACTCCAGCTGGTGAGTTAGAGCTTGTGTCAACTAGTAATGCAGCAACTCCCTTAACTACGGCAAATAAACCGCTAATTACATGTGACGTTTGGGAGCATGCTTACTATATTGATTATCGCAACAGTCGTCCTAACTATATGGATGCTTTTTGGAAGCTAGTGAACTGGGAATTTGCTTCTAAAAACTTCGCATAATTCATTGGGGCATGGATCCTCAATTCACACTCAAACAGCAGAACTCATAAGTCGAGGATGATAGCAGAAAAACTTCTAACGTCATTCCAAACACAAATAAGATGCTGTTTCGATAAGAGTTTGGGATCCATGCCCTAATAGTTCTAGATTAAGGGAATTGATCCAATTATTCTGCTTTGCTGACATAAAAGTACGGGGGTAACGAGCATAAAAATTACTTAAGCATATCCCAGTTTTTGTAAAATACTCGGTTATACGATATCATTACAAATCTAACCCCATTTACTAGGTGTTTTAGTAGTCCTAGATGATTACTGGGGCGCAGGATATCTACAAACATTACATAACGTAGATTATCAGAGCGATTCACTGATTGATGAACTAAAGTATCATCAAAGATAAATAGTGGATTATCATGCCATAAATGAGTTTTATCAGCTGCTTTTATATAAATTTCATCATTTTTAGTTGGTACTAGATTGTATAATACCCGTAATGTAATTCTAAGTGGTCCATAATGAATTGATGTTTCTTGCTGTTTATTAAATACTGATACTCCAATAGTATTAATGTATTTAAACTCTTGATGAAATTCAGGTATCGATAATGAAGCATCAATATTCTTACCGTACCATTTAAAAAATAACATCCCCCGACGTTTTTGCTCCATCATATTAGCTAATTCAGTAATAATTTCAGGTTTATTATCAGCTAATACCATTAGTTGTTTGATTTCACTTTGGCATTCATATGGTAAATCTTCTAAGGTATAAACTCCAGGGTTTTTATCACATAATAAATCCATAAGTAAATTAAATGGCGATAATATCCAAGTTAGTAAACCATTACCCAAAAAATAACGCCTCCAATTGCTAATGTCGAAGGTTTTACTTCTATGAAAATCAATAATTCCGCAAACTACATAAAATAACATAACTCGTGGAATAAGTATAGCAATAATAGCTAGTACTAAAATATATAAATAATCTTTACTTCTCATGACTAATCCTTTAAAGTTAATGAATTCCTGAATTTTTTAATAACGCATCAATTTCAGGTTCACGACCCATAAATGCGATAAAATTATCTAGCATTGGGTTTAAGCCACCTTGGGATAAAATAGTATTATAAAATTTATTACCAAGTATGGAATAAGATGCTTTATTTTCAAACACACTAAAAATATCAGTAGCTAATAATTCTGCCCACTTATAACTATAGTAACCTGAAGCATAACCACCTGCAAAAATATGCCCAAAACTATTTAGAAATCTATTATAACCTACTTGTGGTATAACTGCTATTTGACTTCTAATCTTATTTGTAAGCTCTAAATAATCTTGACTAGATGAAATATTGGCTTGATGAAGCTTGATATCTAATACTGCAAACTCAATTTGGCGTAACATCGCTAAACCTGACTGATAGTATCTTGCATTAATTAGCTTTTGATATAGCTCATCAGGTATAGAAAGCCCCGTTTTGGTATGGGAGCTAATATTATTTAGAATCTTTCTATCCCAAGCAAAATACTCCATAAATTGTGATGGTAGTTCAACAGCATCCCACTCAACCCCATTGATACCTGAAATATTAAAATGGTTTATGGTAGTTAATAAATGATGTAAACTATGACCCATCTCATGAAATAAGGTTTGTACTTCATCAAAAGTAAGCAGAGCTATACCATCTGAAGTTGGTGGGGCAAAGTTACAAATTATAGTTGCCTGTGGAGCTTTAGTAATGCTAGTGGATACAAACCTATCTTGCATTGAATTCATCCAAGCCCCAGATTGTTTACCATTTCTAGCAAATAAGTCTAGATATATTAGACCAATGCTTTTATTATCTTTACTTAATTCATAAACTTTTGTATCTGGGTGCCAAGATGGAATGTCAGATCTGATTTTAAACTCTACTTGATATAGCTCATAAATCAGCTTAAATAATCCATCCAAAATCTTATCTAGCTGAAAATACTGCTTTAGTTCCCAGTTTGAATAGCTATATTTATATTGCTGGAGTTTTTCACTTATAAATGGTATATCCCATGGTTCTAGAGAATCAATCCCATAGTTGATTTTTGCAAAATCTTTTAATTCTTCAAATTCTTTTATAGCTTGTTCTTTTGATTTTTCCGAGAGATTATATAGAAAGTCTAATACTTCACTAGCATCTTTCGCCATTTTGGTAAACAAAGATAACTCAGTATAGTCATTAAATCCAAGTAGTTGAGCTTTTTGATGCCTTAAATTTAATATTTCGCAAATATTTTGACTATTATTAAAGTTGCCACCATTAAATTCACTAGCTCTGGTTACATACTGGTGATATAATTCTTCTCGAAGAACTCTATTTTCACAGTACTCCATAATTGGTAAATAGCTTGGAATGTGAAGAGTTATCTTATATTTATTATTATTTATTTTGTATTGAGCTAATAAATCCTCAGGTACGCCTTTTAAATATTCTAAATCAACTGTTTTTGAGTAGCTATCTGTTGCATCCATAACATTTTGTTCGAATTTGGTTATTAGATTCGTTAATTTATTTTGAATGTTTTTAAATTCAGTTTGCTTGTTTGCATCAAGTTCAATACCACTAAGTTTAAAATCACGAAACTCATTATTAATTATTCTAATGGCTTCTTGATCTAAATGTTCAGACTCATTAGCTTTAATGTATTTAAGAATGCTGTAGAGCTTTTTACTTTGACCTAAGCGTACATAAAATTCTGAGATTTTATTTTGGTATTTTTCTTTTAGTTTTCGAAGTTCGGGGCTATCATTCACTGATTGAAGGTGGTTTGTAATAACCCATATTTGACTAAGATTATACAGCTTTAAATATAATGAATCCTGAAGACTATTCCATGAAATTTGTATCTCAGATTCTACTTGATCAAGTGTATCAACTGCAACAGTCAAATTTGCTTCGAGAAGTTTATCGAGTTGAGAACTGCATAGCTTGTCAAAGTGCAGGAATTGTCCATCAAAATTGGTCATTGCAATTATATCTCTACCATTTCAAAATCAGATTTCATCGCTTGACAATCAGGGCAATACCAGTTTGGCGGTACATCTGCCCATTTGGTTTCTGGAGCTATACCTTCTTCAGGTAAGCCCTTAGCTTCATCATAAATAAATCCGCAAATAAGACACATATATTTTCTCATGATTTTGATCCTTTGATTGTTTGGTAAATTATTTTATATAAGTCAAATATTATAACATATACTTGTAATATGAGATGATTTTGGTTAATCTCATTATCACTAAATGATATCACCATAAATATGATCTAGGTACAGGTTGTTTTCTAAATAAAACTATCAAACATAGAAGTATTATGCTACTACATAGGGTTATAACTGCAATAGGTGGTGTTATCCCAAAAATTAGCCAAGTTACCTTGCCACATTCAGCATCTCCTTTTAGTACTGTATCTAAAAAATTATTGAACGGTACTTTTTTAAATAATACCTCTAGTGGCATTCCACAGGATAATGGCTGTTGCTCTGGTGGTAAACTCATTAACCATTGATGATGAGCCGCCGTTTTGATTCCAAAGGCACTAAGTGCTATTAATATTATCCCATAGATTTTATTAATGAAGTTTTGAGGGTTATGTATCGCGTATACAAATGCTAATATTCCAATAACCCCAATAATAACTCTTTGGGCAATACATAATGGACAAGGCTCTATGTGCTGATAAAACTCAGCATAAAATGCATAGGCTAAAGACATAGTAGCAAGAATAGCAATTACAAAGTAAATAGTACGATTATTAGGTAACTTCATATTTAACCCCTGTCAAAAATTCTAGTTGTTTATTATAACATTATTAAATGATTTCTGATATAATACTCTTTAATTAAAAAGTATTTTTTGAAGTATTTATGAAAAGTGTATTTTTTATTTCAGATAGAACAGGAATTACAACAGAATCTATTGGTAATGCACTATTGACCCAATTTACTAATGTTGAGTTTAAAAAAGAGTTTATTCCTTTTGTTGACTCTGAATCCAAAGCCTATCAAGCATTAGCTAAAATTAGTAGTCGCTATATTCAGTATGGGCAACGTCCAATAGTTTTTACTAGTATAATGAACTCATCAATTCGTGATAAATTTAAAATTGACTCAGTATTGCACATTGATTTTTTTGAGTATTTTATTCCCAAGTTAGAAGCTGAATTAGGTGAAAAAGCCTCTTTAGCTGTTGGAATGTCTCATGGTATAAATAATGAAGAAAAATATTATAAAAGAATTGAAGCTATTGATTTTTCTCTAAATAATGATGATGGGGTGAGTGCCAAAAACTATGAACTGGCAGATGTGATTTTGGTTGGAGTGTCTCGTGTAGGTAAAACTCCTACTTGTTTATATCTTGCTGTAAATTATGGAATTAAGGCTGCTAATTATCCATTTGCGGAGCTTGATTTGGTTAATAAAAAACTTCCCAAAGCTTTAGTTCCATTTCATGGTAAACTTTTTGGGCTAACTATAGATATTGACAGGTTACACCACATAAGAAGTAATCGTTTACCAAATAGTAAGTATGCCGAATTAAGCACTTGTAAAACTGAAGTTGTAGCTGCGGAGAATATTTTTCATGATGAGGATATCTCATATTTAAATGTAAGTAAAAAGTCGATTGAAGAAATATCAGTAGCTATAATACAGTGTATAAAATTAAATCATTAGGATGAAAATGTATAAAAAATTTCTCATTTTGGTATTTATAACAAATATTTTTGCAGCTTCTAGTATGCAGTATGGTATGCCTAGTGCTACATTAATCAATGAAATTGATGTTAATTATGCCAACAAAAAAGCAATGTATCGTGAGATTTTTACTAATGGTTTAGAGAAGATAGTTATAACTGTAGCCCAACAAAAACTAATAAAAAAGCCTTGGGGAGTGGTGTTTTCTCTTGATGGTACACTACTTGATAATTCTAATATTGCAACTCCAGGTGCACCTCAAGTATCTTGTAAGATTATTAAACTGGGTGGAGTTGTATCTATAGTTACAGATAGAAGTGGGGTTGTTGCTAATAGTACTGATTTTATTAATCAAACAACTAAAGAATTAGATAAGCAAGGTATCTGCTATAGTAATGTACTTTTTGCTCAAAATAATAATGATACCAATAAAAACCCACGCTTTAATGCTTTAACTTCAGGTGATTATGAAAATATTATCACTACAAAGCGCTTATCAGCAATACAAATAATTGCTTATTTTGGCAATAAAATAGAAGATTTCCCGAATTTAAAACAGAATCTAGCTAATGTTGCACCAGTTAGCGATAATATGTTTAGCCAGTTTGGGCAACAATATTTTATGTTGCCACGCTAAAATGATACATCGCAAAAGATTTATTCATTATTATGTTATGTATCCGCTAGCTGTAATAGTTAGTTTAATTATCTTACTAGTAGGCTTAGTGAGTTTTTTCTTACTAAATATCCATAATTACCAAACAACTATAAAAAATCTACTTGTAAGCAGTACGGGATATAATATAAATTTTTCTAAAATTAATGGTTCATTTAATCTTCGTTTTCAACCCGCTATAAATATTGATAATATTGATATTAGTGATATAAAGACTCATCATCAGTTTTTACATATAGATAATTTAAAACTATCTGTTTCATACAGAAGCTTTTCTTTAGCTAAAATTGTACTGAGTCAAATAAAATTGGATGGCATGGA
>CANEUJ010000059.1 GCA_947441745.1 Neisseriaceae bacterium
AAAGATAAAATAAAAATATATTTTACAAATGCGTGGATATATGTTCACAATAACATATGCTCAATATATACGCCCAAAAGACTTATCTTATTTTATTATTATATCATATCACATGCTGTTTTTTATTTTTATTCATTAAATTTTTCTCCACCTATAAGGTGTTCTAAATCCTAGTATTTATTACGTATCATTTTGGGATTATAACCAAGAACCTCCACCATCAATTTCTGAGTTCTTTAAACTAACTTGGCTTTCATTAACTCTAATGGATTTATTTTAAATTGTAGGCTGGTTGGATCTGGAGTTCCACCCTTTCTTTGAATGGAAACCCGCCCTAGCTTTAAATTTCCATTTTGAGTGATAATCACATCACCACTTGCATAAAAGTTACATACAAAGTTAATATCTTTAATTACCCATTCCAATTTCTCATCCTCTATATTAAATTGAGTTACAAGAATCCAATCAGCAGAGAATGCTCCACGACCCTTTAAAATATCCATGCAAATTAATGTTTTATTGATATTTAAAAATGAAACTAGTTCATCAACTTTTATTATATCTATTTCTGTTAAATACATTCTCCTTGTATCTCGTAACTGGCTTTTTGGAACTATAGGTGAAATTGCACCAGTAAATAATTTAAGTGTATTTGCTATTGAATTATTAAATCCCCACATGGCTTGATATGTTTCAACAGACCTTTTATCTATTTGATTAAAGCCAACATTACTATTGCACTTTTTTAAAGATATATTTTCAATATAATGTATATCATTCATTACAATTAAAATTCGAATTTGAATATCTGATTTTTTGTATTTAATTGCTTCAGTAATTCGATCTTCATTAATACCTAGCTCAATCGCGGTTTTCTTACTAATTCTTGGTGGGATCATAAGCGAGACTAAATTTGTTATTTTATGCCAATTATACCCCATTATTTCTAACCACTCCTGTGCATCAATATCACATTTAAAATTATTAAACTTTAAAGAAATATCTAATTCATTTGCAAACCCACCTTTTAGCGGTCATCGAACCAATTATTTGTTTTTTATTCATCAATAAACTTTCATTATTTCATTAATTATTTCTTTTAATACGCGTGTAGCAACACTATTTCCAAATTGTTTATATGACTGTGATGGAGAACTAATTATTTCAAAAGAATCTGAGAATCCCTGAACCCTTGCACATTCGCGAGGAGATAGCTTTCTAATAACATCATTAATCTTATATAATCCTGTTTTGGAACCAATGCCACCACCATACGCAGATAAAGTAATAGCATGTCCAAATTCACTATAAATACGTTCACCTTGACCACCCTTATTTACTATACCTATTTGAATTGGTTTATTTGGTAGTTCATATTCATTAAATATATTTAGTTGAGGTGTATATTCCTTTACTTTTATATCTTTTCGATCAACAATTTTCACATTTATAGGATTATGTTCTAAAACTTCATAAAGAGCTGTTTTTTTATCTATATGTTTCGGAAAAAGAAAGTTACGAATATTCATGTCATTACGAAAACAAACAAAATATACACGTTCTCGATTTTGTGGTAATTGATAATTGCTTGCATTTAATACTTCATAATATACTGTATAATTTAAATTATATAATGTGTCTAAAATAGTATTTAATGTAGCTCCATTATTATGCTTTACTAGGTTTTTGACATTTTCTAATAATAAAACTTTTGGTTTATGAAAATTTACAATTCTTGCAATTTCAAAGAATAAAGTACCACGTATATCATTAAAACCTTTTTGATTTCCTGATATTGAAAATGCCTGACAAGGAAAACCAGCACAAAGAATATCATGTTTTGGTATACTTGATTCATTAATCTTTGTTATATCACCATGTGGCATTACTCCATAATTATGCACATATGTACTACTTGCATGCTTATCAATCTCTGAAGCAAATACACATTTCGCATTAAAATCTGATAATGCAAAATGAAAACCCCCAATTCCAGCAAATAAATCAATAAACGTATTTTTTTTATTCATTAAATTTTTCTCCACCTATAAGGTGTTCTAACTCCTAGTATTTATTACGTTTGGCAATTGCTAACATAATCCCAAATTGGATCATAAGAATGATAGTTGCAGTACCTCCATAACTAATAAAAGGTAATGGTACTCCTACTACTGGTATTACCCCAGCAACCATTCCCATATTAATTAATATATATAATGTAAAAGACATTGTAGTACTTGCTGCTATTACTCTGGTAAATACATCTGGGGCATCTCGCACAATCATTAGACAACGGATAATCAAAGCTAAATATAATAGTAATATAACACAAACTCCAATATAGCCAAATTCTTCAGCAACAACAGTAATGACAAAGTCAGTATGCTTTTCAGGAATAAAGTCCAAATGAACTTGTGTTCCATTAAGATATCCTTGACCGTATAATCCACCAGAGCCAATTGCTATGATACCTTGGATGATATGATATCCCTTACCAAGTGGATCAGATTGTGGGTTTAGAAGCGTTAAAATACGGTGTTGTTGGTAATCATGGAGGTGATGCCAGATTAGTGGGGTTGAAGCTACAAAGGTAACTATTGCCAAAATAATTACTCTCCACGGAAGCCCCACAAAAAATAACACAAAAACTCCTGATGCTAAAACTAATATACCAGTTCCTAAATCAGGCTGTTTGGCGATTAAGGCAAATGGCATTAATATCAATATCAAACCATATATATAATCAAGTCCTTTAACTATAGTATTCTTATTCGAATAATAATAACCTAATATGAGAGGCACGGACAGCTTACATATTTCTGATGGCTGGATTCTAATACCTAAGTTTAACCACCTTTTGGCACCGTTTATCTTAACACCGACAACCAAAACTGCTATTAAACACAAAATACTTATTATATATAATGGCACCGTCCAGTTTTTTATTTGGTTTAAATTTATATTAGCAACAATTATCAGTATTACAAAAGATACTCCAAGATAGGCTATATCATTAATTATTCGTCCCGCTACTTTGTCATTTGCCGAATATTGAATAAATATATTTATTGTAGCTAATGCTAAAAGAATTAAGATAATGGTTTTGTCTAAATTATAAAATTTATTGATTAAACGTTTTAACCTTTTAAACTTATTATCAGTTAGACTCATTCTCATCCTCCCAATTTAATTGACTAGTATTAATACTTTCTGAATCATCATTAGTATTAGCGACAGCATCATTTAGTTTATTAACCACTACAGCAGATTCACCAAGTAAATAGTAATCAAAAATTTTTCTAGCAATAGGCGCGGCACTAGCTGCACCAAACCCTCCATGTTCTACTATTACTGCAATAGCTATTCTAGGTTTATCAACTGGAGCAAATGCAGTAAACCATGCGTGGTCTTTATACTGTTTACCTTGAAATTTCGCACTACGATTATCTTTATTCATAGCTACAACCTGAGCAGTTCCAGTCTTACCTGCCATTGTATATTGTAACCCCGCAGATATCCCATGTCCAGTCCCTTTTAGTATTACATTTTGCATCGCGGATTTTATAAATTTGAAATAACTATTGTTAATGGGTAACATATGTGGATTCGTTACATAACTTTTTATTAGCACATTATTTTTATCAGTTGTATTTTTGAAAAAATGTGGAGTAATAACCTTGCCTTCATTAGCAATTATAGTGGTTGCAAATGCCATTTGAAGAGGTGTATAATGATTAAGCCCCTGCCCAATTCCAAAAATAACGCTATCGGCAGCTTGCCAATTTTTTTGATAATCATCTCTAAAATGCTTTGCTTTCCAATCTCTTGAAGGTAAAAGTCCACTATCTTCAATTGGTAAATCAACCCCAGTTTTTCTCCCAAAACCAAACATAGGCATCACATTATTAGCTCTATCAATACCTAGATCTAACCCTAATTTATAAAAATACGTATCAGATGAATAAGTTATTGCATCCATTAAATTAACCTTACCACGTGCAACCTTCTCACTATCTCTAAATCTATGAGTTGATCCAGGAATAACATAGTACCCTTGGTCATAAATAGTAGAGCTTGGAGTTCGCACCCCTAAAAACAGTGCCGTTAGTGCTAAAAATGGCTTAAAAGTGGATCCAGGTGGATAAGTACCCTGTGCACCTCGATTTAGTAGGGGTTTTTTTGAGTCATTCATTAAATCTCCCCAATCATCTAAACTAATACCATCAATAAACCAATTAGGATTATATCCGGGCTTGGATACAAAAGCTAAAACCCCACCATCATTAGGATCGATCACAACTATTGCACCACTATTATTACCCAATAAGTTCCAAGCTAATTTTTGAAGCTTATTATCTATTGTTAAATGTAGTGTCTGACCATCTGTTGCTGAAATGCTATCAATTAGTCCTACTTCATTACCATTTGCGTCAGTTTTAATACTTTTCTTACCCAAATATCCCCGAAGCGTACTTTCATAATATTGTTCTAAACCACTCTTCCCTATATAGTCATTCGATACATAATCTTGATTTTTAATTTTCTGCTTATCTTTCTGACTAATACGCCCCACATAGCCAATACTATGGGAGTATAATTCATCAAATGGGTAATTACGCTTCACCCTTGCAAACACTGATAACTCTGGGAATTCGTAAGCATGGGCTGTAAAATTAGCAATCTCTTTGTCAGATAAATCATCTTTAATAACAACCCAGTCATAATTCTTAGAATTATTTTTAGTTGCATAAAATTTTTTCTTATCAAGAGCCGTTATACTAAGGTATTTTGACATACTTTCAAATAGTTTTTTTTGGCTACCTTTTAGATCCTTGGGAAGAGCAGCAACAACGTAAGAAGCATCATTATCCGCCAGTATAATTCCATTTCTATCGACAATCTGCCCACGTACTGGCTGTGTTGCTACTATAGATGAATAATTATTGATTGATTGCTTAAGTAGTTGGTTATGATTGATTAATTGCAAATAACCATAGCGTAGAAATAAGATTACAAATGTAAAAATAATAAATGAGTAAGCTGCAATAAGCCTTGAATTTTTCATTTTAGAAAATTAAGTTTGATCTAATATCATGAATACTGGTAAAGCTAAATAGCCATAATATAATTGGACATAATATTAATACTTCAATACTTAAGTCTACCCAATTAATAAAACTATTATGCGTCAATAAACCAATTAGCATCATAATACCTGATAACATTACATAAAATACGCTTATCATAACCATTTTTTGTAACGAGCCACCCAAAGAGTATGTAATCACAAGCCTCTGGCTTAAGAATGATAATAAAATAGTGGCAAATAAATGACTTCCTAAATACCAGTGCCCCATTAAATCAGTAAAAAATGCAATGAAAATGATTAATTTCAAATACGAATTTTTTCTAAATAATAAAATCACCAAAATAACACTCAAACAGTCAAGATATAAAACTGTTAGGTTATTGATTATTAATTGAAATAACATCAATCCAAATATAAGAATGAATAATTTTATATTATTGCTGTGCATTTTTAAGTACCAATAAATATTGTAGCTTATTAAAATTAACCACTGGCTCACATATTGCTGAATTAAAACCATTATTTTCGTAAAACACTTTGATTACTCTAGCAACAGGAATATTTGCTGGGTATAAATCATCAAGACCTGTAGTAACCAGAATATCACCTATACTAATTTTATCAGTTTTGTTTATATATTTAACTTGCATATTGTTATTGCCAATACCTGAGGCTAACATTTTACTTTTAGTCACTTGATTTTGAAGATAAATTTTATAATCAAGATTAGTAATCAAGATTACTTGTGAGTTATTTGAGTTTACTAAACCAATTTGCCCAATCACACCTTCTTTATTAACTACTGTACTACCTAACTTTATGCCGTGATTTGAGCCTTTATCAATAAGAAGTTTATTATTAACTAGATAATTGACATCAATTACTCCACGAGCCATGATTATATTAAAATTATTATATAGTGCCGACTTAGAGTTCAGGTTTTCCACTTCTTTGGCATTAGTGCTTTGATTATTTTGCTGTTTAATTATTATGGCATCTTTTTCAACCTGCTGACGTAGTTGAATATTTTCTGTCTCTAGTTTTTTTTGAGTATCTTTTTGTAAAAATACTAATTTAGGGTAGCTAATAATTTTATACTCAAACATAACAATATGATTATGTACATATATTGACACTATATCACGAAATTTACTGATAAAAGAAAATTTATCTAATAAAATTAGTGCTATGGCAGCAATTAATAACCAAACCCGTAAGCGTAGCATTTATTTTATTCTATTTAGATATACTCGATTATCAGATATATAATCAAGTGCAATTCCACAACCTTTAGCAACACAAAGTAACGGCTCATCAGCAATATGTACTTTTAATCCAGTTTCTTCATTAATTAGAGTATCTAGGCCTCGAAGTAAGGCACCGCCACCAGTTAGAGTTATTCCATTATCTATTAGATCTGCTGATAATTCAGGCGGAGTTGTTTCAAGTGCATTACGAATAGCTAAAACCATTTGATCAAGCGTATCTTTAAGAGCTTCTCTTAATTCTGATGAATTAATAGTTATTTCTTTAGGTAAACCTTGATAGGCATCACGCCCACGAATTACCATTTCTCCAACATCTGAAGTTTTATGAGCAGAACCAATTTGTTTTTTTATCTCTTCAGAAGTAGAGTCTCCAATAAGTAACCCATGCTTAGAGCGAATATGTGCTGAAATTATTTCATCCACCCTATCCCCAGCAACTTTTATCGAATTAGCGTACACAAGCCCACCTAATGAGATAACCCCAACCTCAGTAGTTCCACCACCAATATCAACAACCATTGACGCCTTAGGAGATGCAACAGGTAGATCAGCACCAATAGCAGCGGCCATTGCTTCTTCTATTAATTCAACTTGACGAGCACCAGCAGCTAGTGCAGCATCTTTAATTGCACGGCGTTCAACTTGTGTTGAACCACAAGGAACACAGATTACGATAGTTGGCGGAATAGAAAAAAGTTTCTTATTGTTATGTGTTTTTCTGATAAAATATTTAATCATTTGTTCAGTAACTGTAAAATCAGCAATAACACCATCTTTCATGGGGCGAATTACTTCTATTTGCCCTGGAGTTTTTCCAAGCATAGTTTTTGCTTCATGACCTACAGCAATAACTCTTTTGCCATATCCATCACGAGACAAAGCAAGAGCTACCATTGATGGCTCATCTAATATTACACCTTTACCTTTAACATAAACAATTGTATTCGCAGTTCCCAAATCAATAGCTACATCACTACTAAAATAACCTAATAATTTTTTTAACATAACAATAATCCTATAGTAATTTAATTACAATTTAATTCAATGGTTTAATAAAATCTTTAATTTTATCCAATATATTATCTTCAGTAAATCCAAAATGATTAAACAAATCTTTTGCGGGTGCTGATTCACCAAAAGTATCAATACTAATAATTAGCCCATCATTACCAACGTATTTATACCAAGAGTCTGCAACTCCAGCTTCAATAGCAATTTTATACTTAGCATTAGATAATACACTATTTTTATATTGGATATTTTGAGTATCAAAAACTGAAGTCGATGGCATAGATACTAGTCTTACCTGTTCACCATCTGCCACTAATTTTGTATACACTTTATATGCAAGCTCTACTTCAGAACCAGTTGCTAATATGATTATATCAGGATTATTGGTATTGTTATATAAAATATATCCGCCTTTAGAAATATTATTTGTAGTTACCTCATCTCTTTGCATATACTGTAGATTTTGTCTTGAGAAAATCAAGCTTGACGGTGTTGTGGTTTGACTAAGTGCTGCCCCCCAAGATACAACCGTCTCTAGAGTATCACAAGGACGCCACACGTGCATATTTGGGATTAAGCGAATGGTTGCTATTTGTTCAATTGGTTGGTGTGTTGGACCATCTTCACCTAAGCCAACTGAATCATGAGTATATACAAATATTGGGGCAATCTTCATTAAAGATGCCATTCTAAGAGCATTTCTAGCATATTCAGAAAACATTAAAAAAGTCCCGCCAAATGGTTTAACCCCATTATGTAAATACATGCCATTTATCATTGCTGACATTCCAAACTCACGAACTCCGTAGCTAATATAGTTACCCATAAAGTTATTTTTATCATTAATGGTTTTAGCAAAGCTCCAGCGAGTAAGATTTGATCCAGTTAAATCAGCCGACCCCCCCACTAATTCAGGCAAATATTTTGCAAAATATTCAATCGCATTTTGCGAAGCCTTGCGAGTTGCTATTGTTTCAGCTTTTTCACTCACCAATCTAATACCATCTTCTACAATCTTATCCCAGTTTTTTGGAAGTTCGCGAGAATTGCGACGCTTAAACTCAATGGCTAATTCAGGATATGATTTTTGATAAGTTGCAAATAGTTGATTCCACTTATCTTCGAGTATTTGACCTTTAGCCTTACAATCAAACTCTTGATAAACTTCATTAGGTACAACAAATGGCGGATAGTCCCATCCTAGCTCTTGACGCACGAGTTTGATTTCATCTTCACCTAGAGCAGCACCATGGCTTTCTTCTTTACCAGCCTTGTTGGGTGAACCTTTACCAATTTTAGTTTTACAAATTATGATACTAGGACGTTCATCATTTTTTGCGGCTTTTATAGAGTTGTTTATAGCTTTTACGTCATGACCATCTATATTGTCAATTACATGCCAATTATAAGCTTCAAAACGTTTAGCTACATTTTCGCTAAACCAATCATGAACCTCACCATCAATAGATATTCCGTTATCATCATATAAAGCGATTAATTTCCCAAGTTTGAAAGTACCTGCTAAAGAACATACTTCATGAGAAATACCTTCCATCAAGCAGCCATCTCCCATAAAAACATAGGTATGATGGTTTACAATAGGTAGTCCATCTTTATTAAATTCATCAGCAAGTATTTTTTCAGCTAGTGCCATCCCAACAGCATTAGCTAACCCCTGACCTAATGGCCCTGTAGTTGTTTCAACTCCATCAGTATAGCCGTATTCTGGGTGACCTGGAGTTTTAGAGCCAATTTGGCGAAACTGCTGAAGATCATTAAGAGTTAGATTATAACCAGTTAGATGTAGTAGGCTATATAATAACATTGAGCCATGGCCATTACTTAGTACGAAGCGATCGCGATTCACCCAATTTGGATTTTTTGGGTTATGAGACAAGTGATCACGCCAAAGAGCAACCCCAATTTCAGCCATACCCATTGGCATCCCTGGATGCCCACTATTTGCTTTTTGAACTGCATCAGCAGAGAGTATACGTATTGCATTAGCTAATAAATCATAATTGGTCATAAGGAACTTTCGTTAGTAGATTAATTTACATGATTTTATCATAATTCATGTATATTCACTACTGTTTTAAAGTGGTATATTTGTAGATTCAAGCATGAAATGCAACAGCCATTTTTTTTCGTTTAGCAATATTTACTGAAATACGTTGCAAATACTTATTTACAACCTCGTTAGGGGTTCTAAATTTAAGTGCTTTTCTTGGTCTGTTATTTAGGCTGTTTTCAATTTG